>JAAKFL010000029.1 GCA_011065065.1 Chlamydiota bacterium
CCATTAAGATGCAAGGCCTTCAAATGACTGTTGTAAGAAAGAGACTTTGCCAAACGTTTAGCTCCGTTATTTCCAATGCCATTAACATTCAAATAAAGAGTTTCTAAAGGTGAATCCGTTTCAATCAACTCTGCGACCGCTTTAGCTCCTTTATTCCCAATATCACATGCGTTGATATTCAAATCCTTCATTGAAGGGTGTGTTTTCAAAGCCTCAACTAAATCCACAATTCGATCACGTAACGGATTGTCGATTAAGCAAAGGCCCTCTAATGTTCGATTCTCCTCTAACATCGAAATGATCGCATCCACACCGTCATTATCAATCTCACACCGTGATAAATCCAGGCGCTTTAAAATCTTGTTGACTTTGCATGCTTCCGCAAGGGCACCTGTACCATATGATGGCCCAACAAGGGTATTTCCACTTAAGGATAAAAGGCTCAACTTTTTATTCTTATACAACATCTCTGCTAACGAATTAGCTCCATCACCATCGATCTTATTATCTTTTAAACGAAGTTCTTCAACTGTTTTGTTCTTATAAAGAGCTTTTGCAATTCGAGCGACACCCTTTGAAGTCACATTATGATGGTTAAAATTGACAACGGATAAACATTTAGTTTTACGAATCAATTGCGCAACTGCCTGGGCACCCTCGTCATCAAATTTTTGATCATATTTTCCATGAATTGTTAACGATTCAAGCTTTGTAAATGCAGAAAAGTTATTGGTTAAAAATTTGATATTCGCCGAATTTAGGACTAAAGGATTCTCTTTTCCTTGAGTGTCTAATTCCGTCATTTTTGGTGCCAATTTGAGAAGTTTATTAAACTTCGTGAAAACGTTTTCTTCATTAAGATTATTTAGGATACATGTGACTTTACTATTATAATCGACAGTTTTGATCGGGTTCATTAATCCCTCCTTGCGGGTTTTGAGGTGAGAACGAGTATACCACATGGAAATAAGGGCGTCAATATTTTGTCAGGGTGTCTTTTGCCTTTTTTAACGCGCTCGAACAAAAGCCATTTTTATACTATACAACCACAATTTGATCATGCGTCCAATATCCTTCTGAATGAATAACCACTTGAAGGCAGTGAAAAATCCGAAATAGCGATACACAATCTGAAAAGTCTCTTTAAAGTGTAAGGTCATATCACGTAAGTTTAATCGCTTAAGGTCAAAGTCAATGATCACATGACTTGTCGACGCTTGTTGTAAACCCGGAGATAACGCAAACCGACAAAATAAATCTAACTCCCCTCTAACCTTAAAATGTGTCCGGAACTTCCCAATGATGCTAAACAAGTCCTTGTGAAACCAAAAAGTTTGAATGGATGTCGGCTGCAATCCCTTCTTTAAAAGAGAAGTAGAGAGCTCCCGGTATAATATCCTAGGCTCAGATTTCCCATCCCGCAAAAGACAGGCTCCATAAGCCAAATGAGGATTGTTGTTCTCAAGCACAAGATCCATAATGGTTTTGATGGTATACGGAGATAAATGAAAGTCTCCCGGCGCTAAAAAATTAATATACTCTCCCGTCGCCAAAGAAATCCCTTTATTTAACATTTCATATAGCTGATAAGTCGTCACTGAACAAATCCGAACTCGTGAATCAAAAAAACTGTTGATAATCTCAAGAGTTCGGTCTGTAGACCCGGCATCGATAATAATCACTTCAAAATCTGGATAGGACTCTTTTAGGAGCCGATTGAGAGTCACGGCGATATTTTGAGAATTGTTAAGTGTGGGGATCACAATCGAAATTTTGGGGTAAATGTAGTCGTGATACTCGATTTCCCGTTTCAGGGGGGATTCCCCAAGTTTGCTGTTAAATGCATCTGTCATAGTCGGTCCTTTCTCCGTATTCTCCATTAAAACTCCATTTGACTCAATACCACTTGTCCCAAAAAACGGTTCACGGTAAAATTTTCCTTCAACCAAGGTAACTAACATGGTCACTTTTCAAGAGCTAATCAACCGTCTCACAAAATTTTGGCAAGACCAGGGATGTATCATCCATCAGGGATATGATCTGGAAAAAGGGGCAGGAACACTAAATCCTGCTACTTTTCTAAGGTGCTTAGGTCCAGAACCTTACAAGGCTGGATATGTAGAACCTAGCCGTCGTCCGACAGATGGTCGGTATGGAGAAAACCCGAACCGGGTTCAGCATTACTTTCAGTTTCAGGTGATCCTGAAGCCTTCTCCTCCGGATATTCAAACGGTCTACCTTCAATCACTAGAGGCAATTGGTCTGAATCTGTCTGAGCATGACATCCGATTTGTTCATGATGACTGGGAAAACCCGACGATCGGAGCAGCCGGGCTTGGTTGGGAAGCGTGGATTGATGGAATGGAGGTGACCCAAATCACCTATTTCCAGGTTTGCGGTGGTCTTCCTGTCGATGTCGTGACGGGCGAACTCACTTATGGAATTGAGCGCTTAGCGATGTATCTCCAGGATGTGGACAGCATTTTTGATCTACAATGGAATGACGAATACACTTATGGGGATATTTATCTTCGGAATGAACAGGAATGGAGCGAGTACAATTTTGAGCTGGCGTCTGTGCCCATGTGGTTGAAGCAGTTTGAAGAGTACGAGAGGGAAGCAAACGAGCTCATTGAACGAAAACTCCCCCTCCCTGCCTACGATTTTGTGATGAAGGCGTCTCACTCGTTCAATATTTTAGACGCACGTGGTGCCATTTCGGTGACCGAAAGAACCGGATATATCACCCGCATCCGAAATCTTGCCAGAGGTGTCGCCAAAGCTTACGTTAAAAGTCGAGAAGAGCAAGGATTTCCTCTTATTAAATCTCCTTTCAAAGAACCTCCACAGCACGACTTTACCAAGGAAATCGAAGCTTTAAAAGCATTGGAACAAGTAAAGACGGAAGATTTCCTCTTGGAAATTGGATCGGAAGAGCTCCCGGCAACATTTGTTCCCATCGGAATCAAAAGCCTTGAAAAATCAATCCGCGAACTGCTCAAGAAAGAAGAGATCCCTTTCAAAGACATTTCCCTATACGGAACTCCTCGCCGCCTTTCAGTGATTATTCATGAAATGGCCACGAAAAAAGAGGCCAAAGAGGTAGAGCGACGCGGACCTAAAATTTCCCAAGTCTTTGATGAACATAGTCAGATTACCAAAGCTGGAGAAGGATTTTTCCGCTCATTGGGCATGTCTCATCCCACAAAAGATGAAATCTTAAGCGGCAAAAACAAGAATCTCGAAATCCGGAATAACTATCTGTTTGCGACGATCAAAACAGAAGCGGTGTCCACGGCTGACATTTTAAGAAAGCAGCTTCCCGACCTTATTTCGAACTTAAGTTTCCCCAAAAAGATGCGTTGGTCCAACTTCAATATCACTTACGCGCGCCCATTGATATGGATTGTCTCGCTGTTTGGTCGGACTGTCGTCCCCTTTCAATTGGCGAATGTGGTGACATCAAATACCACATTTGGTCATCGTCAAATCGCACCAAAGCCCGTTATTATCGATCACCCGAAAGACTATGTCGAAACCTTGCGAAAGGCCCATGTCATTGTCGATATCGAGGAAAGAAGAAACCTCATTCTCAAAGAGCTTGAAAAGGTTGAATCTCAACTTCAAGGTGAAATTCTTGAAAAAGACCGAGTGCTTTCCGAAGTGGTCCATCTTGTTGAAGAGCCATATGTAACAACTGCATCCTTTGATCAAGATTACCTGAAAGCGCCGAAGGAACTCTTAGTTTCGGAAATGGTGGAACACCAGAAATACTTCCCCATCGCGAATGCAGATGGTGAGCTGATGAATTCCATTGTCATTACCACAAACAACATTCCGAGCGACAAAATCCGCCGTGGAAATGTCAAGGTTCTTTCAGCCAGATTGAGTGACGGAGTCTTCCTCTATGAACAAGACCTGAAGGTTCCTCTGGACCAAATGAACGAAAAGCTCAAATCCGTGACCTTCCAGAAAGAATTGGGAAGTGTTTGGGACAAAGTTGAAAGAATCATCAGCAATGTTAAAACCATTCACCATCATCTCCCGATCTGCGAAATCAATGATGCCCTTCGGGCAGCTCAGTACTGTAAAACGGACTTGGCCTCGGCCGCAGTGTTTGAGTTTCCTGATCTCCAAGGTATCATGGGATATCGCTATGCATTGGCACAAGACGAAACACCTGAAGTGGCGCTGGCGATTAAAGAGCATTGGATGCCAGTAGGAGAAAAAGCACCGCTCCCCGAATCCGATACAGGAATCATTTTAAGCATTGCCGACAAGCTCGATAACCTAGTCGGTTGCTTTGCTGTGGGGCTGAAGCCGACCTCATCAAGTGATCCTTATGCCTTAAGACGGCAAGTGTTGGGGATCATCAAAATTCTGATTCAGGGTCAATATCACCTCCCACTAAATGAAGTGTTACATGCCAGTTACCAACACTTAAACATTGAGGCGGAAGAGAAAGAGGTTTTATCAAATATTCGTCATTTTATCACACAACGAATCAAAACGGTGTTCCAGGACTACGGTTTTCAACCTGATATCATTGAGGCTAGCTTGTCCACTGCTATGGATGATATCTATGACACCTTTTGTCGCGTTTCAGCGCTTCATAATTTCCGTAAAGATAAAGAACGGTTTCAACAGCTTTTTGAAGTCTATAAGCGAGCGAAAGGACAGCTAGAGAAGTTTGAACGGATGGACTTTTCTGAAGGTTTGTTGAAAGAAGATGCCGAGAAAGAGTTGAACAAGCAATTGAATGACATCCAAGACAAGTTATCAGTTAGTCTTGAATCGAAAAATTATAAAGAAGCTTATAATTTGATTGCTACCCTGCAGCCTCCGCTGGCTAAGTTATTTGATGAAGTGAGAGTTTTAGCTGATGATGAGCAGTTAAAGCAAAATCGTTTGGCGTTGTTGCAGCGAGTCTTTGATCGGTTTGGATTGCTTTTGGACTTTAGTAAGATCCGCGAGTGATTTTAGGCAGCAGATAAGCGCAGATTATTTATATACGTATTTTTGAATTAAGGTAGTTCGTCCTTACCTCAACTCCTTTTATAAAGCTCCCGATGATGAAATCCATTTTCATCTTTATACAAACACCGGTCACCAATCTTTCCACTTCAGTTAAGATATGAGCACGATGTGATCTCAATGATTCACACACTGGATGATTATTCGCAATTCATCTTCTTAACCCATTAATAACTAATTATTTAACTCTTGATCGAAAAAATAGGATGTGAGAAAATTTCTGCAACGAGGTGATTAAATGGGAAGCCAATTCACTATAAGTAAAATTTTATTCACACTACTTTTAACCCATTCTATTGTATTCGGGGACTCAATCTTCAGCGACTTCCAGCGCGACACACCTGCGCTGTGGCGTTATTGTTTGCTACGATGTCTAGGAGGTTACGAAACTTCCCAAAAGACCCCTTTTACGATGGAAGGCGACACTCCTATTATATTGGTTCATGGATATCTCAATTCCAATATTGTATGGATAGATTTCCGAAAGGCTCTTGAACAGGCAAAACTGGGTCCAGTGTATGCACCAACTCTTCATTCATCGGTAAAAGATATCCGTCGCTCGGCAAAAGAAATTGCTAGGCTTGTTGAGAATGTGCGTGAGCAAAATGGAGGAAAACCGGTGATTCTGATCGGGCATTCTATGGGAGGCCTTGTATCCTCCACCTGCGCTCAATTTTATACTCCTCCCGGTTCGATAAAAGCGGTGATCACAATCGGCAGCCCTCTACGTGGAACGAAACTTGCCCCACTTGGTTATGGTAAAGCAGTTCATCAAATGCAGTGCGGTAGTCCCTTCCTCAAAAAATTAAATGCTGAAATCATGGATCATCCACAGGCCACTTATTTCTGCTTAGGGAGTGCTAACGATCAAGTGGTTCGTCCTTACCAAAACTCCTTTTACAAAGAGCCTGATGGTGATAGTCATTTTCACCTTTACACAGACATCGGACACCTCTCTTTTCTCTTTCATGAAGATGTGATCAACGATTTGATCTCAATGGTTCACACACTGAATGATGCCAGCAGCGGCAATCATCCATAAGTGTTGGTGAGGTGCTGATCATTTTTTTTACTTCACATCCTGTTAATCCTTGCTATCCTATTATCCTGTTTTTTTTCACGTATGAACACAGGATATTAGGATATTTTTTTTTACTTTGGCAGTAATTGATATTTATTATAAAATAAGTGCGAAATTTCTCGATTTCTTTAAAGGAGCTCAATAGTGGAATGTTCAACAAAAGTATTCATGACGAATATGGAAGAACTCTTTTCTGAACAATGTGTCGACAAAGATCTCGAGTGCATAATTTGCATGGAAACATTCACGAATCCACACATTCTTATCAGCTGTTTTCATGTCTTCTGTAGAGACTGTATTGATGATTGTAGAACAAGAGATTCCAAATGCCCCATCTGCCGGATAGAATTTGAAGCCGAACAAATCATTCCTTCTCCTGAACACGAAAAATTGCTTGCTGAACTGACACAAGATATTATCAAGAAAACACTGATCACTGAAAAACCAAAAGAGAAGCAACCAGCCCCTGTGGAATCCAAATCTTCTGATGGAATCGAAGAACTTTTGCTAGAAGAACAAGTCGATATTGAAGAAATATCCGAACATATTGATATCACCTCAGTATTTGAAGGGATCACAGCTCTCAACTGTTCCAATTTACGGAATCTCTCAGCCCGTGGAGAGATTAGATTAATCAATGTCAGTGCAAATAGCGTCATATCTCACAAAAATAAAATATTAATCATGGGAAGTCCTAAACGACTATCTGCTTTCAAAAAAATCGAAGCTAAGAAAAAAATCTGCCTTGTTTTTACTTCATCAGATTACGTGAAATCGAGGAAAAGTACTGTTGCGACACGGTGCAGCCAGATCAAATACATTGAAGCTGTCAAAGAAGTGACCTTATCTGGAAGTACTGTTTCCAATATCACCTTAGAAGCTTATTTTGAAGAGGAAAACCCAATTGCGCAGGCGACTCTGGATTTAATAAAGCATGATGAGGGTAGAGAAAATCGAATTGAAGGTCTCATAAGCATCATTCCTCCAGAGAATTCCGATGCACGAAATCCTCGAGTCCAATTATCCATTACTGGAAAAGGCTTCATCACTGGAAAAATCCAATTTGTCAATTGTAGAGGTGAAATACGTTCCAGCGAAAAAATTATTCTCAGCTGACAAGCATTTTCATTGCAGAGAATCGCGATATCGTATAAAGTTAAAGCTCATTTTAAATTAAAATATGGAGGGCAAAATGGAGACAACATCAGCACCATATAAAAGGCTTTGTTACCGTGATCTAACATTAGAGCAAGTGCTAACTTATAAAAGACGAGTAGATAATGCTGTCAAGGAGCGGCAAGAGATAATCGCTCCGAATGTAGCAGTGAGCAATATTTGGAAGAAAACTATCCAAGCACAAATCCTTCAACAGATTGCCTTCGAATCCGGTGCTGCAAAAAAAGGAAAAGAGCAAGTCCTAGATAGCGACTCTCATAGAAAAATTAAAAACAGAGATGCGATAATCGCTGCTGCAGAAAAAGTCGTAGTCAGAAAGAAATATGATGAAATAAAGACTAGACCAACGAAGGAACTTCCACCCACCCCTGTCAAAAAGAAACTAACAAAAGACGTTGAAACGCTTTATGCTGAAAAATGTGAACAAGATGACGAAGTCAAAATGAAACTAACAAAAGAATTTGAAACGCTTTATGCTGAAAAATGCGAACAAAAAGAATTAGATTGCCCGATTTGCTTTGAGCCCTTCACAAATCCACACATCATCACAACATGTCTTCACGTTTTTTGTAAAAGTTGTATCGATGAGAGTTGGGAAAGAAAATCTGAATGTCCAAGCTGTAACACGGCGTTTAAAGCTAAAAATCTCAAATACTCGTTCAGAGACAACAATCGACTAGAAGCCATTAAGAACAAAATCGAAGAAAAATTAGGCATAAAACCGGTACCAAAACCCACACCCACTTCTCCTAAAAAAAGGAAAACTCCTTCAGAAGGATCTATTAGTAGCCCCATTAAGAAAACAATCAAAAAAATCATTCAAGAAGAAGATATTGTTTTAAAAGACAAAAATGAATATCTTGACGCCATCTCTATTTCAGGTGGAATAAAGGCAACCAACTGTTATCAATTACGTCATCTCATCGCTATTAAAAATATCAGTTTGAGAAATGTGAATGCGGAAGAAGTGAAATCCACCAGGGGGGCTGTTGTGGCAAGGAGCAGTCAAATAAAATACATTCGAGCTGTCAAAAAAGTCACCTTATCTGGATGTACTGTTTCAAATATCACACTAAAAGCTTGTTATAAAGACGACGACCGTATTGCACAAGCGACTCTATATTTAGATAAACAGGATGGTAGAGAAAATCGGATTAGAGGATGCATCAGCATCCTTCCTCCAATACAAACAACAACCGATTCAGATGGACCTATACCACGAGTACAATTGTCTATTATTGGAAATGGTCATTTTAATGGGAGTGTCCAATTTGTCGCTTGCAGAGGAACTGTTCATGCTAGTGATGACATTATTATCGGATGAAAATGAAGACTAATTTTCTGATTGTCAAGAATCGATATGTCTTATAAGGTTGAAGCTCATTTTAAATTAAAATATGGAGGGCAGATGGAAGCCACAAGTAATTTTACAACGCTCTATACTGAAAAATGTGAACAAAAAGGATTAGATTGCCCGATTTGCTTTGAACCCTACACAAATCCCCATATCATCACAACTTGTCTCCATGTTTTTTGTAAAACCTGTCTCGAAAAAAGTATGGATAGACGAGCTCAGTGCCCAAGTTGTAACACAGCGTTTAAAGCTGAAGATCTTAAATACTCATTCAATGACAACAATCGTCTTGAAGCCATTAAGAACAAAATCGAAGAAAAATTAGGCATAAAACCGGAACCAAAACCCGCGCCCGTTTCTCCTAAAAAAAGGAAAACTCCTTCAGAAGGACCAAGTAGTAGCCCCATTAAGAAAACAATCAAAAATATCATTCAAGAAGATGATATTGTTTTAAAAGACAAAAATGAATATTTTGACGCCATCTCTATTGCAGGTGGAATAAAGGCAACCAACTGTTATCAATTACGTCATCTCATCGCTATTAAAGATATCAATTTGAGAAATGTGAATGCGGATGAAGTGACATCGCATGAGGGTAAAATTATTGCCATGGGAAGTCCCAAAATGACTTCTGAATTCAACCTGATACACGCTTCCGAAAAAGTTTGTTTGGTTTATGCTTCAGCAAATAGTGTGAAATCGACTCGTGACTCTGTCGCTATCCGCGCGAGTCGAATCAAGGAAATTGAAGCTGTCAAAGTGGTCATCATGTCTGGATGTACTGTATCAGATATCACTCTGGAAGCTCGTTTTGAGAAAGATAACCCGATTCCTAGGGCATGCCTTCATTTAAACCCGCATAGTGAAGGTCTTAAAAATCGAGTGGATGGCGTCATCAGAGTCCTTCCTCCACAAGACAAATCACCAGAATCTATTGAAAATGTTAAATTATCCATAGAAGGCGAAGGTGTTCTATGTGGGTTCATTGATTTTGTCGATTGTGAAGGGAACTATACCTTGAGTGGTGGAATCAAATTGGGCTGTCAGGATTATATAAATGAAATTTAAGGAGTAGAAAATGGAAGTCACAAGTAATTTTGCAACGTACTTTAGTGAAGAATGTGAGAAAGAAGAGCTCGAGTGTGCCATTTGTATCGAGCCTCTAAACAATCCTCACATGATTTCAAAATGTTTGCATGTCTTTTGTAAAAGCTGTATCGACGAAAGCATGGAAAGAAAATCTGAATGCCCAAGTTGTAACACTGCGTTTAAAGCCAAGAATCTCAAGCACTCTCATGATCACGAATCTCGGCTTGATAGACTGAAAAGCAAGATCAGAGAATTCTTTCCCAAAGAGTCAGAATCATCTGAAGAAGCCACGTCAACCACAATCGAAGAATCAGTGAAGTACGAAAAAATCATGGGAGCTCTTCACGTGACATTAAAAGATGATTGTCGATTTTTGAATGTCACATCAATCATGGGAACGATCACAGCGATGAACTGTCCCAATTTACAAAATCTTGAAGCCCCAGGTGAAATTAAATTAAAAAACTGCAATGCTGAAATCGTCGACTCCTATGAATCTGGGATTAGGGCAGAGGGAAATTCAAAACTTCCTTCGAAATTTACTACGCTTAAAGCCACACACACAATTATCGTCGGGCATGTTTTAGCCAATTTGGTTCAATGTACACATGGAAAAATCATCGCCTCTGATAGTGCCATCAAGTCTATTGAAGCTATTTTCGAGGTTGGGCTTTTTGGAGGATGTACTGTTGGCAATATCACTCTTGAAACCATGTTCTGCAAGGATGATCCAAACCCTAAGGCGCGCATCATATCTCATCCAGTTGGAGAACGAGATGAAAATGTCATCAATGGTACCATCAAGGTTCTAGCCCCTCAACCCAAGACCATCATCCATCGCGAAGAAAGAGAAGGATCGGTCATCACGACTGAAGTACCATTTGGTATTCAGCCCGAATCTGAAGATGCCGGCAAAGTGGTTGAGCTTTATATCTTAGGAGTAGGAACGTTGCGTGCACCAGTTGAATTCGTCGGCTGCGAAGGAAAAATCATCTGTGGCGAAGAAATTGTACACGAAAGTTAATAAAATGTTTTAGATTGTGAAGGCAAGCCCTTACAATTCTACACATCTTTTTTTATCGACGCAAAAAACGTCACTGAAATTAAGCTCTGTTTTAATCCATAGCCCAACGGGCTATGAAACTTATTAATTTGCGTTTGAAAATTTTACATTATCCGAATTAATGCAATAAATATTTCTTTACTTTTTCATGAAAATCTCCCAGTATAAATTAAAATTTGAATTCACAAATTTCATAAGGGGGAAAAATGGAATCTACATCAGCGACTAAACCTGTTGACCGTTTTAACGAATACTACATCGAACAATGCGACAAAGAGCTCCTTGGATGCTCTGTCTGTCTTGAAGGTCTCAAGAACCCACATATGATCATTCTCTGTCAACACGTCTTCTGTCAGGCGTGTATTGCACAATGTGTCAATCATGCCGACGCTGCCACATGCCCTGAATGTCGAAAACCATTCAAGGCGGAAGAATTACAATATTCATTCCGTGAAAATACGCGTCTCGAAAGTCTCTGGAATGAATGCAAAGGGACATTCAAAAAACGAAGCCGAAAGACTTGCAGAAAGGAGTGCAAAAAGGAGTATGAGGATGAACATGAAATGTATTACAAAACTCACTACAAGAAGTATTATAAGTTAGGCAAATTGAATAATCCCAACTCAAATCCTACTGAAAGCTATCCTTTAGTGGATATCAAATTTCCTGATGCACCTGTTGTCACACCAACACCAGCACCAACACCCTCCGAACCAGAGCGGCATTATCGTGATGTTTACGAGAGAATCAAACGTTCAATGGAATCTTATCACGGAGAGGGTAAACATTATCATACTGCTATTGATGCGCGTGATGGGGTCACTCTTTACAATTGTATTGTAGATAATTATATCAATTCGTCAATGGGACATATATCTGTGACAGACTGTCCTAGTTTGCAGAACATTAAAGCAAGGGATGGAGTGAATATAGAAAATTCTGCAGCCAGATATGTCAAATGCTCTATGGGAACTGTGAGTGTCTCGAATAGTCAGGTTGATGAAATCGATGCTCGAGATGGGATCACCATTCGAGACTTTCACGCAAATAGGTTAAAGGTGAGTATGGGATGTATTAACGCTCGTAACTCAATTTCAAAAGTCTCATCAATTAAATCTAGAGACGGAGCAAATCTTAGGAATGTGACTGCTGATGAAGTGACCGTGTCAATGGGTAATGCGATTGTTAAAGGACAATCTGATCGTGTTAAATTTGATCGCATTAAGGCTCGAGATGGCGTTGAAGTGTATAATGCTCAGGTGACTAATGAGGTCGAAAGCTCTATGGGACCAGTATCCGCAGAGCTCTCAGAGATCTCCAAAATCAGCGCTCAATCTAAAGTTTTCCTGACAGGAAGTAGTGCTGGAGTCATTCACCTTAAAGGAAAAGAATCGAAAGCGAAAATTGTGCTACGTGACTCTGTCGTCGAGGGTAATGTCATAGTCACCGCTCCAAAAAGTTTTTCGGGTATAGATGGCATCAATTATCGTTCGATGGCCAGATTTTGTACCGGCATGGTGATTATTAATGGTGTTGTCATTGATCCTTCAGCTCCACCCTCTTCTTCAGATGAGCCAAGTCATGTCAACCTCACGATTGAAGGGAAAGGTCATATCAAAGGAAAAATCATCTTTGATGATTGCGAAGGTACAATCCGCTGTGGTGATGACATCATCGTAGATGGCTAGTCCCTAATAAGCCCTCGGAATTAGAAGGACCCAAAGAACAAAAAAATGTCCTTTGGGTCCCCCATGTCTTTACTTTAACACTCAATTCCTTCAATATAAATACGAAATTGTATACGCTATTTTCAAATGGAGGAAATAAAAATGGAATCGACATTTGTTACAAAACCAATCGAAAAATTTCAAACATTCTACAACGAACAATGCGAGAAAGAGCTCCTTGGATGCTCTGTCTGCCTTGAAGGCCTCAAGAACCCACATATGATCACTCTCTGCCAACACGTCTTCTGTCAGGCGTGTATTGCACAATGTGTCAATCATGCGGAGGCTGCCACATGCCCCGAATGTCGAAAACCGTTCAAGGCGGAAGAATTGCGATATTCATTCCGTGAAAATACGCGTCTCGAAAATCTCTGGAATGAATGCAAAGGGACATTCAAAAAACAAAATCGCAAAAGATGCAGAACGGAATGCAAAAAGGAGTATGATGATGAACATGAAATGTACTACAAGGCGCATTACGAGAAGTATTATAAGTTGGGCAAATTGGATAATCCCCACTCAAATCCTACTGATAACTATCCTTTAATGGATATCAAATTTCCTGAAGCACCTGTTGTCACACCAACACCGGCACCCATCGAACCAGAGAGACATTACGCGGATGTTTACGAGAGAATCAATCTATCAAGAGATTCTTATCATGGACATGGAAAACATTTCCACTACTCTGTTGAAGCACGAGATGGAGTCACTTTAGTTAACTGTAAATCCGATGACAAAATTGTCTCTGCAAGGGGCGAGGTTGCTGTAACACACTGCCCTCTCTTGGGTGATATCAACGCTAGAGATGGAGCCCGTCTCACAAATTCCTCTGCCAGATATGTGTATTGCTCAAGAGGAAGTGTCTGGGGAAACAATTCTCATGTGGAAGAAATTGATGCACGAGATGGTATTGTCATTCAGAACTTTCAAGCAAAAAAATTAAACTCAGATAGAGGAACTATCGAAGCCTCACAAGGTATCTCAGAAGTCTCATCTATTGCTGCAAGAGATGGTGCCACGTTATCCAATGTCATGGTATATTCCGTCTCCGCATCAAGAGGAGAAGTTATTGCAAGATCATGCACGATCAATAATATTTCCGCCAGAGAGGGAGCTACTTTGACCGATACTACTGGCTCTCAATTAACGGTGTTGAGGGGCAAAGCCGAATTGAGAGGAGAATCTGTTCGCGCCTTATTTGAATCAATTGAGGCTCGCGACGGAGCTCGATTATATAACTCTCAAATTACCAAAGAGGTTGATTGTTCCCGTGGGCCTGTAACTGCTGAGCTCTCTGAGATTCATACAATCAAGGCTCGATCAGAAATTAACCTCACAGAAAGTACAGTCAATACAATTTCACTTAATGCAGTAGATTCAAAAGCAAAATTAGTACTAAATGAATCCTTTGTCGAAGGCGATATTGTGATCACAGCCCCTAAAGCAATAGATTTATGGGGAGGAGGCGTCTCTGTTATTGCTACTGGAAATCAGTCCGTAAGCATAATTGGAAATGAAGTATACATTAATGGAGTTCGTGTTGACCGTTCTTCATCTTCATCGATTGAGCCAAGTCATGTCAACCTCACGATTGAAGGGAAAGGCCATATTAAAGGAAAGATTATCTTTGATGATTGCGAAGGAACCATTCGTTGTGGAGACGACATCATCATAGAAGGTTAGTCCCT
>JAAKFL010000003.1 GCA_011065065.1 Chlamydiota bacterium
ATCTCATTTTATACATTTCACATTTTGGACTTCTTTCGTCTAAAAGGCAACGAAAAAACCCACAACCTACCGAGGAGGTAAATCATGGGCACTAAAATCGAAATCGATCCCAATATACAAGATCAAGAGAATTCCTGCAACGAGAATGTTCGCGAGTCTCGTATCAAGCGTTCTCCGCACGACAAACAAAATCCATACTCAATGACCAATTTGGATTTGATTCGGGATGAAACTCTATCGCCGCATTGCCGTTGGTTGCTGATCTATCTTCTGAGCAACACCGATACATGGGAAATAAGAGTCCAACAGGTAATCAATCATCTGAAGCCTCACATGGGACGCGATAAAGTTCGTCGTCTTTTTGCTGAAGCGGTCACAGCCGGATACATGGAAAGGCTGACGGTTTTGATTTCTTTGGAGTCAGGAGGCAAACTTAAAAGATTTGACTATCACGTGTCAGAATCACCCAGTTTCAAAAAATGTTACCGATGTACTGAAAATCAGGGCCCCGATAATCAGGACGCGGATGACCAGTCTACCGGTGACCGCCCCCTAAGTAATAACAAGAGAGAAGAAGAACCAATTGAAAGAAACAACAACAACACCCCTACCCCTCAACCGCCCGATCCGGAGCCTCCCCCAGATGTTGTTGTTGTTCCTCCTTCGAAAAATAACGGAAAGACGTACGAGAATATTTCCGATGAGGAAAGAGCATTGGTTGATCAATGTCTCGCAAGACCTAAAACTCCGATCGACAATATCGGGGGATTGAGAGCGACTTGCCTGAAGGAAGGATGGCACTTGAAGGATCAGTTCGACCCACCCCCACCCCCAGAACCAGAGAGTATGGTCAACAAAAGGGAGAACACCAAGTACGCTGAGCATGTGATCAAGAAACTAGAATGTGTCCAGGAGATCGATACAGGCCTTACAAGCGATCATCTTAGGGTCATGCATACCGGAAGTGGCTCGCACCTTTTAAACCTCGCAGAAGGCACCTATGAGTTTCGCAAGAGGCTCTATCAAATTCTACGTCAGCTAGGGATCTCACCAGAGCTCTACCTGAAAGAAGACGTTACCCCAAGGAGGATCAATGACGAAAAAGAAGGAAGACATCCTGATCAAGGTGAAGAAAAAACCGGAGAAGGAGGCGAAGAAGGAGAAGGTGCCTGAATGCATCAACGCTGAAAGGATCGACACTCATCTCAAGAAGATGCACTCCCACAGTTCTGTGTGCATGGGTCTCATGAAAACCCAGATGACTAAGGAACTTGGGAGCATGAGAAAAGCTGTAGACGTGAAGATGCAGGAGAATATCAAGGTGCTCAAAAAGATCGAGAAGCGCATCGAATCATGGGAAGAGTCAATGCTCTTCATTTACCACAATATCAAGAAGAATCAGTTCTTGTATGCGCACTATCCTGATGATTGGGTGAAGGATTACAATGATATCAAGCGTGGAGTGAAAGCCGAAAACTATGATCTGGAAATAACGATGGGAAAGATGAAAAAAGCTGGCTAATAAATGTCAAAACTTTTATAGTAATATTTTGAAAAACGACCTAAGTTTTTGGTCAATAGGCACATAAAGCCTTTAATTCAACGATAAGAAATTGTATGAGAAATATTGACGGAAAAGCCGGTATGAGAAGTTTTACGAAAAATGAGTACCTCGAAAGGCTCAGTAATATGATCCCTGATTCTTATAAACCAGGACGCTTAATCGTTACTGCTGACACAGTTAAGACAGCAACCACGATGGTGGAGGATCTGGCGGATGCTTTGCATGACGCTTTTGATGGGATGGTTGAGACAGATCTAGTAGTCGAGGTGAAAAACACAGCTCGGGACTTATACGCATTGGGCCGATTCTTGGATATAAGTTACGAGGTGATTATGGGAGTGGACTCCGGATGTTTGGGATAGGAGATCTGATATGCATAGAGAAGAACCAGCTCAAGTACAAGAAGGGGGAACAAGAGTTCAAGTCGATACCGGAAGGAGTGTATAGAGTGGTGAGTGGTGATTTTGATACCAAGCGCAACGAAGGGCCAGTCTTTGAGATTGATATGGTTGGCTCACCTGACGAGTCATCGATCACCGTGGATTGGAAATCTCTTCAGTACAATACGAAGTGGAGGAAGCTTTGACAGCAGCAGTGTGGGGTAAGAACGAGTTACTGCAAACGCTCAATGAGCCAGATGC
This sequence comes from Chlamydiota bacterium, assembly GCA_011065065.1. Lineage (GTDB taxonomy): Bacteria > Chlamydiota > Chlamydiia > Chlamydiales > SLFE01 > JAAKFL01. Next base: position 2,206 of record JAAKFL010000003.1, read on the forward strand.
GTACGTTGCGCTTACCTTTGAGATCCCTGGTGTTCCAAAGCCCTATGCTGCAGCCAAGAAGGGCCGTACTGGATGGTATGATCCGAGAGCTGAGGTGAAGGAGAACGCTCGTTGGTATCTGAAGGCTCAATACAGCGACGAGCCCATACGAAGAGCTGTAAAGGTGGGGTTCACCTTTGAGATGCCGATCCCTAAGAGCTGGCCGAAATGGAAGAAAAAGGAGGCGAGAAGTGGAGAATTACTCCATGAGACTAAGCCTGACATCGACAATCTCATCAAGCTGTACATGGACTGCCTGAAGAAGATAGTGATCCGAGACGATAACCAGGTGTGGAAGCTATCGCCTGCGCCTGTGAAGAAATACAGCGACAATCCGAAGACTATCATATGGGTACAAGAAGCATGAAGCTAAGCAAGAAGAAGCTGTGCAAGAAAAAACCCAGAAAAGACTCGGGTCACTGGGAAGGAAAATACTGGTGCGACTGTAGAACACGCAAAATAAGAAAATGGCTCGGAGTCAAAAAATATGGACACGAAGAATGGTAAAAAAAGATGATCCACTTTCACCCTTCTGGGTTCCTCCTAAGACTGATACCCAAAGGATAGAGGCGAACAGACCGATTGTGCGCCAAATGGCTGCTGAAGGAGCAACGCAGGATGATGTCGCTCAGCAGCTAGGCTGTTCCCGTTCAAATATCTCCATGATCTATCGAAAAGATTATGACGAAGGCCGGTTGGGTGTAAAAATGAGTCTGCGTCAGTGGCAGATTACGAAGGCTAGACGAGGAGATACCGATATGCTCAAGCATTTGGGGTCTGTCTATTGCGAGGATCAGAAGAACATCAATTCTGACACGCTGACCAAAGAAGATCTACAATCAGGTATCGACTTTGTTTGCCAACATTCAGCAAAAATACAAAAAGAAAAAAAAGATATATGTGGGAGCTCAGCCCAAAACAAATCGACTTCGTCCAAAATTCTACCCATAGATACAATGTTGCCGTCGGATCAGTCCGATCCGGGAAAAGTGTAGCGGCTAACTTCGCGTTCCTCAAATTTGCCGCATCGCCTATTGTTGGGAAGTTTATCATTATTGGACGGACAGAGAGGTCCATCCGTAATAATATTCTATCTCCCTTCGCTGATCTCCTCGGACACCACTTCCATTTCCTCGCGGGCAAGCGTCAGCTCAAGATAGCGGGGCGCGATATTGATGTGGTAGGAGCTAGTGATGTCAAAGCAGAAGCAGCCATTCGAGGAAGCACCTACGCTGCCGCACTCGTTGATGAGGCTACGGTGATCCCAGAGGCTGTGTTTCGCCAGCTGACCTATCGCTTATCGGTCAAAGGAGCTCGGCTATATGCTACCACCAACCCAGATTCTCCATATCATTGGTTCAAAAAGGATTATATCGACCAGATTGATGAGCCAGACATGGATCTACGCCACTGGCAGTTCACCTTTGATGATAACCCTACACTCGATCCTGCTTATATCAGACGAATTAAGGCAGAGTCCAAGGGTCTATGGTACAAAAGGTTTATTGAAGGGCTCTGGGTATTAGCCGAAGGCGCGATCTATGATTTCTTTGACCAGAAGCTACATGTTATCCCTCATCAACCCAATATGGCTCGCGAATACGTAGTGGGCGTGGACTATGGGACCGCCAACCCGTGTGTTTTTGTGCTCATTGGCTTCAATCCTGAGACTTTCCCTCAGCTCTGGATCGAAAGAGAGTATTACTACGACTCTCAGAAGTCCAATCGTCAGAAGACCGATTCAGAATATGCCACCGATATGGCTAGATTCATTGAAGGACTGCCAATCAAAGGTATCTACATCGATCCATCAGCAGCTTCATTCAAAAACGAGATGCGTCGTGCTGGCATCCAGAATATCTTCGATGCGGATAATGATGTATCGAATGGTATTCGTGTTGTGGCAGAGCTCCTCAATGCTGGTACGTTCAAGGTGTGCAAGAGTTGTGAGCACTGCATTGCCGAGTTCTCCAACTACATCTGGGATGCAAGGGCAGCGATCAATGGCGTAGAGAAACCTCTCAAGCAGCATGACCACGTGATGGATGCGTTGCGCTACGCGCTTTACACAAAATACAAGGCACTCGGACAATCATATCTAACTGAGAAAGATATCGATCGTATGCGCGCTGAGGTGTATGGTATGGAACCAAACCTACCCCCGTTCTTCCGAGGATCAGGACATTTCCCTGAACCTGGGATGGGAGGGGGAGGATATTATTAATGAAGGAGGAATGATGGTCCAAAAGAATTTTTGTGATGAATGCAGCGAGGAGATCACCGGAGACAACATTAAACTTACTCTTCGGATAAAGAGCATAAACCCCGAGAAGTTGTCATATGATCCCATGTGGTGGGTAGAAAAGGAGTTTTGTAAACCAAGCTGCGCATTCAACTACATAAAAGGTTACGCGCACGAGCGCATAAAAGACGAAATATTCCCATGAGGAGGAATGATGGGTACTTGGAGAGAATTAATTGAAGCGGAGATGGAAAGACGCGGCGAGTGCTGGGAAGATGTTGTAGCTTTTTCCCCTGAAGAAATTAATTGGGACAAAGAATTTGATCCCGGCTTCGGAACTTCGGAAGGAGAGCCTTTCACGCTATGGACTACACAAAGAGTTTATTTCCCGTCGGTCTACGATGGTGCAGAAGAAGCGGAATCGGTCCCAAGAAATCCGCGCGATGAAGTTACTCACCATATTGGGGGTCAGTGATGGAAGTTTATAATTGCGCAACATGTGGACGTGAAACAGACCCATCAAAAGACGCGTCAACCTATTGCAGCAAATGCAAAAAGGATTTTTGTTGCTCTTTCTCCTATCCAGACTGTTTTATAACTCATATAAAGAAGGATGACTGCGACGGAGCTGCCTATTCGATACTCGATCCCACATTTGAAATAACTTTATTTTCGCCGGGGGAGGAGTGATGGAGTGGATAATCTGCAAAGATCGGTTACCTCAAGATAAGAATGAGATTATTTTGTGTGATTTGGAAAATAATGTTTTCACTGGATGTTTTGTAGAAAAATATCCTACATGGGACAGCAATGGACATTTTCTAAATAAAAAAAATGGATTTTGTTTGAGTGAAATAGAAGGGGTATATGTTGATTTAGAGGATGTAACCCACTGGATGCCCTTCCCTTCCCCTCCTACAACTACCGATTCGGTAGATATTGGTAGGTAATTGGTATCAAATTGGTAATTTCTGGAGGACTAGTCGGGATTAGCTCAGTTGGTCAGAGCGCAAGGCTTATATCCTTGTGGTCGCTGGTTCAAGTCCAGCATCCCGAATACACGCAAGGAGAACTTATGGAATTACATACCACAAGTATATTACCACCAGATATGAAACAGTATTTTGACAGGATGCTTTTGGCGCAACCGTGTCCAGGAGACTATGCAACCGATCTCTGGAACATATGGAAATATATTGAGACAAAGATCTGGAAGAAACTGGAGAAAACCCCTGGGAAGAAGAGAAAATGCGAAGAACTGAAACGTCAATTCATGGAGCTTTATGACCAGATCAAGGCGCAAAAAGAAAACCCTAAAACAAAGACAAAAAACAAAGCAGAAATGCCCATGTACTATATTGAATTTGCTCGTCGATGCGACAGACACCTTTTTGGCAGACTTAAATACAGAGGTCGCCGTCATGCACCAAAATAGCGGGAGCACTATGCGCTTTTGCCGATATAATCAGCTTGCTAAGGAGGAGTGATGGAATGGGTAAGCGTTGAGGATCAAGAGCCACCATCTGGCCAATACGTCCTCACATACGTTGAACTTCTCCCGCCTAAAGGCGGTAGATTCCTGCTTCATCGTTCCTAGCTCCGTTGGCAATTTGGTTTTACTGTTACGCTCTTGCGAGTATACTAACCCCATACCTAATGCCAGAGCAAAGATCTTACGAGAACTCCACAGGCGTTTAACCGTCGCACCGACGGCGAACCGACCTTGGTTATCGGTCGATGTGGGGAGTTTAGAATGTTTAAGAGTTTAAAGCAAGCGCCTTACATCTCGGCCCTGAAGGACCGAGTTTTACGGCGCATTTCGATAAAGAGGGTTATTTTCAGGTTGCCGTATACATGGAACCTGAAAAGTGCTGGTATGACGCTATAGGCGTTACCCACTGGATGGAGCTACCTTCCCCTCCCAAAGAATAATTCCATTGCCATTAAATTTTTAAGTTGGCACCTTTGGGGCTTCTTAACAGGGGGTTTATATGAAGAAATTTCTATTACTTTGCTCTATTCCAGTACTTTTTACCTCTTGTGCGTCATTTCTCTCCGGATTTTCCATTGGCTCTATGGTGAGCGCCCATGCAGCTAACGTGATGCCTTCAGAGAGGGAAGCAATCATCGAACAAGCAAAGAAAGAAACACTAGATGAGTTGGATTATTGCAGAGGTGAGCCCGTCAGGAGAAAAACCATCGAAATTTAACCCATTTAACCTAGCAAGGAGGCAACAAATGAAAAAACTATTAGATCGCCGTTCGGCTATTCTTAAGAGGGAATATCGCAGGCATCGCGATGATTTCTGGACAGATGAAGAACCATCTATTACTCGCATAGTACATAAAAAGACAGGCTTTATAATTACAAAGTCTAAGTTTAATACAAGAAATACATTGCAAAAACGTGGAAAAATAAGATATGAAATAAACATTGAGGATTTCTAGATCTTCTTAGCATCCAAGGTATCTTGGGGGTCGGCTTGAGAAGGATCTTGGGTCGGCCTTTTTTTGTTTGCCTCTAACGCAGCCATGGATTATTGTAAATTAAAATTTTAACTTTACAATAGTCTCGCTTATGACCCTCTATCGTGCGCCTGAGCCAAGTTGGGATATTCCAGAAGAAGATCGTCACATTCTACAGAGAATGGACAAAACCTACCAGCACAGCATCACCATCCAACAGTCCTTTTGGAGTGAAGCTGATATCGATTCTCGCTTCAGAGCCGGGGATCAGACCTTATGGCAAGAGATTTACGGAAATCTACCCGCATTTCGCAAGCGGCAATTCCAATTCAACCGGATCAGGCGAGTATGTAACCTAGTTACAGGCCACCAGAGGCGTAATCGCAAATCTACAATAGTGACGCCTAGGGAGAACGCGGATTCAAAGACAGCCTCTCAGTTCACGAAGCTCATGTACTGGGCTAACGACTATGGCAACGTCTTGGAGACTGTTTCTGGGGCTTTTGATGGGATGCTGACCACTGGGATGAACCTGCTCAGCGTATGGGCTGACTACATTTCCGATCCGATCTCGGGCGACCTGAAGGTGGATAATCTCAGTTATAATTCTTATTTGATAGACCCGTACTGGCGTAAAGCGGACCTAAGTGACTGTAACTTTGTGTGGACGAGAAAATATATCTCTAAGCAACAAGCCATCATGCTCGCACCAGAGAAGGCTGATTTCATCGATAAGCTGTATGTACAATCCAACAAAGACGGCAAATTTCAATTCCTTCCTGAGTCGTACAACTACGGCATGCAGGATCTCATGTACTACGACGAATACTGGTACAGAGATCAAAGGGAGCAGGAACTCTTAGTCGACGCCCGGACAGGCGAAACGATGGAATGGACAGGCAACGAGGTCAATCGAGCGGCTTTCTTGAAGGCTCATCCTCAAATCACCACCATCAAGCAGATGATACCGACGGTCAAGTTGGCCACTGTGCTGGAAGGAAACGTGCTCTATCACGGCAAGAACCCTATGGGCATAGATCGCTATCCCTTCGTGCCAGTCATGGGTTACTACAGTCCTGAGCTCCCCTATTTCCCATGGAGGATCCAAGGGGTCGTCAGAGGCTTAAGAGATGCCCAGTACTTGTATAACAGACGTCGCATGATTGAACTAGACATCTTGGAATCTCAGATCAATTCAGGATGGAAGGTCAAGGAAGATGCCTTGGTTAATCCTAAAGATGCATTTCTCTCCGGTCAGGGTCGGTTGCTTACTCTCAAGCAAGACGCAGAGATGACGGATGTGGAGCAAATCATTGCACCTCAAATTCCTCCCTCAATGCTCCAGCTCTCGGAGCTATTAGGAAAAGAAATCCAAGAGATCTCTGGAGTGAATGAGGAGCTCTTAGGAAGCGCAGATGACGACAAAGCAGGCATCCTGAGCATGCTACGGCAAGGAGCTGGACTCACCACTCTTCAGATCCTTTTTGACCAGCTAGATCAGTCACAGAAGTACTTGGGCCAGATCTTCTTAGAATACATGCAGAAGAACTTTACGCCAGGTAAAATCGAGAGGATTATAGACGAACCACCTAGCGAAGAATTCTATCACCGATGCTTTGGCAAGTATGATTCCACAATCGAAGAAGGGATCAACACCACGACTCAGAGACAGAATCAGTTCGTTCAGCTGTTCACCCTCAAGCAAGCAGGGATTCCGATCCCCACAAAATCTCTCATCGAGACCCTCACTGTCACGGACAAAGAAGATCTCATCAAAACTATGCAAGAAGAGGAGCAACAAGCTCAGCAACAAGCTCAGCAGCAGCAGCAGGTACAGATGGAAGTACTCAAAGCTCAAATCCAAGATCTACAAGCACGCGCAGAAGCAAACCAGGGGCTTTCTGTTGAGCGCAAAACACGTAGCATAAGCAACTTAAGTCTTTCAGAGGAAAGACGCATGGAAGCTATTAAGGATTTGAATCAGAGCGAACTTGACAAAATCAGATCCATCAAAGAACTTCAAGGGATTGATCTAGAACAGATAAATCAGGCACTTATGATCATCCAAGCATTGAAAGCGCAGGAAGTGGCGAAAGTAGAAGAGGCGAGCCCGATTCAGAAAAATATAACGAGCTTGAGTCAGTCGTTAGGAACTGAGGTATAAAAAACCAGTTTATTCAACATGTTTCCAAGTAATTCCGTCTAAAACAGCCTTAATAGTCCCTACTGCTACCTCAAAATGTCGCGCTATTTTAATTTTTAAGAATTTGTCCGAACGAAACATTTTTCGAATAGTTCGGACTTTATCCGGATTTAATTTTGCTCGAAAATGTTGAATGCCTTGTGACCGGCGTCCTTTGTGCACACTGTCAATCACATTGTCTTTGTTAGTACCTAAAAACAGATGATCCGGGTTAACACAATTTCTCACATCACATTTGTGGAGAACGTGTACTCCAGCGGGTAGTTCGCCACGATAGAGTTTCCAAGAGACTCGATGACAACTCAACATTTTGCTGTCTATGCCGAATTGTCCGTATCCTTTTCGATTTTTCACACCTTTCCATAACCAGCATCCATCCGACTGCTTTTCAATTTTTGATAAGAAGCGTTTCTTAATTGTTTCCGGACCATATTTATATAAAGTATGACATTTGTTCGAACAGAAGAATATGGAAGATCTGGCAATTTGGTATGGGGAACGATGAATTTGAAGACCGCATTGAGAACACAATATAAGTTGCATACGAAAAATATATCATAGATGAGTGTTAAATAGAAAAACTTCAGCAAAAAACAGTTGAATCAGAAACGCCAGGTGTGTAAAGATATTTTTTGAAATGGTATGCTTTACCATAACAGCAACCCTAGGAGGGAAAAATGCCTAAACATTACAGCAACGGCGAAGGAAAAATGAAGGGGTCCGGCAATTATGCCAACATGCCCCAGGAAGTGAAACATACCTCATATCCAAGCGTATATGGTGATCTTGATACTGATTATCATGATACTATTGAAGGTGTGGACAAGGATCTGAAAGATTCTTTCAAAAAAGCTGCTCATTATCCATCGGATTCAATGTATTAATATGCCAGTGATGCTGCGTGAATTCCAATCTCCGAAGGCTCAGCAACTCGCTGATCAGGTTATGGAACTTGCGCAGCGTTACGGTTCTGATGTGGGTCAGATGGACATGTCTACCTTGAAAAACGACCATGGGAAGGGCAAATCTACCTTGAAAAACAACCATATGAAGGCAAAACAAGAGAAATTCGAACCTGTTGGTGACTTCGGTAGCTTTGTGGGATCACAGACAGGTAAATGAAATGAAGAGGAAATCATGGCTAAAAAAGCTTATCCAAAAGGCAAAAAAGCTGAAGCAAAAATTGGGAAGGTTATGGGGGAATTCAAAGAAAAAACTCTCCGCAGTGGCTCCAAAAAAGGTCCGGTCGTCAAAAGCAAAGCGCAAGCACTCGCCATTAGCCTGTCCGAAGCCAGGAAAGCCTCGAAAAAAGGTAGTAAGAAAAAGAAATAGCTCCGTAACGGGGCGATCTCCAAAGTGCTGACGCTGGGGCCGAAAACAGCAAGTAAAAGGCTGGGGCAAAATATAGCCTCAGCGTCCTTTTCACTTCCTCACATTAGGATTGGTCCGAGAGATCGGGAGGCCGCCTTCTGTTATCACATCTTCACCTTCGACCCATTCTAAATTAATATCGTGATGCAAGCATTTATGAATGCACTTGCCTCCCATAGCTATGAGGACATTCCCGCTTATCTCAATTTTTGAAGCATCCTTTCTTTTTTCTGCTATGCATTCTATACATCCTAAATAGCTCATGTTTATCTCCTACAGTCAACAGGATCGTTAGGCGTCTTTTTTCAGACATATCTCCATTCAAAAGCATGCATCGTAGTAATTGTCACGTTTCCATTTGTTCCTCGGAAGACGTGGTGAGGCTTGTTATCATCAAATAAAAAGCTGCTCTTTTGATACCCGGCATAATGACCCACACCCGTACCACCTCCATAAGGATCTTTGAATCGAAATTCTAATTCCTTGTCCTCGTCAGGAAGCTGATCCTTAACTTTTGTCCATTCCATTTTATCCTTTCAGGCGTAAAACCCAGTCCTTCAGGGCTGGGATGTAAGCCTCTTGTGTTAAATCTTCGCCGTGCGGTATATTGTTTTCACCGCCCTGGGTATGCATGGCGTGCGTTAAGTTGCTAGTAGCTCTCGCGTTTACGCGAGGGAACATACACTAACAATCCACTGGGTCATTGGGTTGCTTAGGTTCATCCCAGGGGGGAGTGGGATGGGGGACCATATCAGGTGGCCAGAAAGCTTGCGCACCACGGCAAAGGTTTATTAAACAGAAGACAACGATAGCTATCACGTACATCCAAGTTCTGATTTTCCAGACTATATTTTCCATAATTTTTCAACTTATCTCCGTGTTAAGAAATATTGTTGCTTTTCTGCCAGTTAGTTTTTCATATTCTTCTATTTTATCTTGGAGTGTCGCAATTTCTACAATGACAAAATCAACTCCACATCTATGAGAACCCGTTTTGAAGACTAAAAATCCCGAAATGGTTTCTTCACATTCTGAGTCATCGTGAAGTGTCATATTTTCGCTAACAGGCATCTGATTACTTTCGTAAACCCAAAATTCCTCAATGTCGTCTTTGTGATACGGTTCACCCGTATCGGGGTCATATTTTTTTACTGGAACTTTTCTGGTTTTTTTTATAACTTTTTCGCCAACGAAAATTGTACTGTAAATATCAGTTCCCATTATTTCACCTTATATACGGAGTCGATTCTCATATGTACGCAGTAAACTAAAAATAAGAATTGGCCGCAAGACACAATCTTTTTTTGAAATCTAGTTGTACCCACCTTTCCGGAAAATCGTTCATTTTTTCTTCTCCTTCCTTTATGTTTGAGGAAGAACATGAAAAAAACAATGAAATATGGGGTGGAGAAAGATGGATGATGATTCGACAGCCGATGAAGCCAGCATCACATGGTCTTTAGATGATATTTGGTTTCTAAAAATGACCCGAAATGGTTTCGAGTTTAATTTTAGAGATTTCCCAGCAGGAACACCCGAAGATTTCGCAAAGAAATTCATTGAAGTTTTGGAAGATCAAGTTGTCGTAACATTTGAATCACGTTTAAAAGACCATGTGAAAGTAGAAGATCACAAAAAAGTAGCGTGGAACGAAAATGACCCCATTTCCTAAAAAAAAAGGAAGGTTCGTTGAAAAACTCTATAGATTCAAATTGAAAGTACAGCGAATGTGGAACGTTTTATAAAGAGAGTATTAAGATTGAAAACATTAAAACAGAAAGTATATAGAAAAGCAACCGAGGTCAAACAATCAATTTGAATACATATCCTTCTGAACAACATAACTGTCATTGTAGGACGCTGCACGGAGATTTACTGGTGGAACATCTGGGCGGTGAGTTAACCAAATTTGGTGTGATGTCTGTATCCTATATCGCTCGGAAATATAAATATTCGTTTGAGGGAGCTTTAGACATACTGTGTAAATTAGCGAAAAAAAATAGTCTCGTCAAGTTTGACAGGACTAATAGAAGACTAGTGTACAAAAAGCCTTATGAATTGAAGCGAGAGCTACGCGGTTGGCGCGCAAGCTAAAGTATTTATTTAACGCGGGGAACACATGAAAAATACGACTCTTTCAATCGATAGTCCCCATTCGTGCAAATATTGTAGCACACCACTAGAAGAACCCCCTTTTCGTGAGACTCTCACAAAGGCATATGGCGTCTTTCAACGTTTTCGTGAGCAGGTCAAAAGAGGAGATTTTCGGGCGGGGAATTGTACGATCCTTTTTCGAGGGACTGATGCTGATTGCCAAAAAATAGTAGCGCTTATCAAAAATAAGGAGGATTCTCGTGAAGAACTTATGTCCATTCGCCGGCTAGTTAGAAGCAATAGCTGGCCTTCCTACTACACGTGGTGATAAGGTTCCTTGGTCTAGCGGTTAAGATCCTCGACTTTCTCTCGAGGGACATGGGTTCGAGTCCCGTAGGGATCAAAACAAAGGAGGAATTATGAGAAAAGTAGAAATAATTTGTGACAGCTGTGGAAAGGATCTTTCTGAATCCGATAATTCCATTGATTGGAGGATCGCCCTCACAAACGAGCGTATTCCTAGCTGTGGAGGATTTGTTACAGATATGTACATTTGTCCTGGGCTAAAGAAAAACTGTCATTTCTGTGGACTAGGATGTATGAGGAAGTGGTTTGATGAAACATATCCAGTAGAGAAGGAATGAAGGAGGAACGATGGATAACACAGAATACAGTATGGAATTGGATTGTTCAGATACAAAACCTTTTAAATTAGATCTTTCACAAATAAAGGAAAAAGAAGAGAAGGATACTGTGGGTTTGCAGGCTCAATATCGATGTCCTTCGTGTTATCTCCAATGGTATGGTGATATGCCGAAAGGCAACGTAGAGAACGATAAACTTTGTAAATTTTGTGTTCAGCCACATACAGATCTAGAAATTTTGGAAAGACAAATAACTGTCATGGACACTGCTTACGTTCGAGACCTTCCCCATGTGATCAGGAATCTCTTCAACCATGTCCAACTGAAAGAGATCGAATGATGATTAGATATGCCGATTTTTCGGAGAAATTTAGGTACGTTTGGAAAATATACCTAAGGGATAGGAAGGAGGAACAATGACGGATAACGAATTTGAAGTGAACAGAAAGATTAATTACTCGCATGATCGAGTGGTGGAGATTAACGAAGTGAAATTTTTAGTATCGGCCGATACGGCCGCCATCGTAAATGCGTTGATGTGTATTGACGCAACAATAGAAGACAAGTTGGATGGTTTGTATTCCATATACAGAAAATGTCATTTTAGACATGAGCCGGAGGAGTCAACTACTCCCGCCTAAAGGCGGAAGCTTGAAAGTTTCTAGTTGACAAGAGGGCACGGCGGCGTGCAGCAGTTGGTTAGAAGAGATTACATACACACCTTGGGGTATTCCGCACGCTCCTCGCTCTGTGGTTGGTGGTTAAAAGTCCTGAGGAGTAGGGGCGGTGCTGCCAGCTTAAAAACTCTTTCCAACAGTCTCGATGCGGCTCTTACTGGTTTGGAGATTCCAGGACAAGACTTGCGAGTTCTTGTCGTAAAAATCTCCACATTTTAACTTAAAATAGAGGAGAGGCGTTTCCTCCCCACCCTAAAGGATGGGGTCTCCACGCCGGAAATAAGATGATGGAATGGCGTGATTGTGATAACGACCCTCCTGAAGAGGATGGGCAGCGTGTGAGAGTTCTCATTCACATGGAACTAGAGATGTATTACCTACCTTCCTGCAAGAAATTCAAATGGATGATGGCTAATTCAGAAGAACAGGGACAAAAAGTCATAGGTTGGAAGCCTATAGAAGGGGACGAAAATTACTATGATAGAGATGTAGTTGACTAAAAATTTACGAGCAAAATGAGCGACTTTACGAGTAACGAAAGACCCATCTACCAGAGAGTCAAGGCCTTTCCCTCTCATATTACGTATAAAACAAAGGATGGAAAGACAATTAAGATACGGTGTACAAAAACCAAATTGGCAGATCCTGTTTGTGATCGATGCGGGCGAGAGTTGACCTCCTACGAATCAATAGGATGGGGGCTGAAGATCACAAATCATAGAAAAGGTCCATATGATGGGCCTAAATGTGATGATCCAGAGATTGAACATCCCTACTACTTTTGCAATTTCGAATGTCTCAAAAAATGGGCAAATGCTGCCCTTGACCCAATCAAAAAATAATTTTACAATCAGGACATGGGAAGTGGTGTCTACGGACTTATTTTCTATTTCGCGGTGCTGCTAGGAACCTTCGTCTGGCTTACTCGCGCAACCTCAAAATGATCGAGTAACGTTCAAGACGGCCGAATGGTTAGTTAGGTTCTTTTCGTCCTTCAGGAACCGGTATTCGATCTTCGTAATGGTGTTCTGAGTCATGGGGATCCCTATGCCAGCGATCCCCTGAAAGCTCACTCCATGGGCCTTATAGGTGAATCTATCCCTCCATATGGTTCCATCATATTCAAAACCTTCGATTGAAATATCTTCCATATCCCATTTATGACCTATTCCAGCTCCCATGTAGGGTTTCAGGTAATGGATAAACAGATCATCAGAAAAATCGACCAGGAAATTTATAAAACAGGTGACTTTCTCCGTTTTGCCACCTTCGAAGAACATATTGGGACCTATGGGAATGTCTTCCCTAAAATCATTACGTCTATAGGAACCTTCAAATTCGACACGGCCTCTTCCGTATTTAAGACCGACTCCAACGCCAATTAGATAGCCTGGTTGTGCTTCGATTTTTACATCGTCGGTTCTACGTATCACTAGATAATTAGGGCCACCAAACCCATGTACGTATATATCAGGTTGATCTAATCCAAAACCTGTACTGGATAGTGAAAAAACAACCGCACAAATAGCGGTAAAAAATAAACTTTTCATGGTACTCCTTACGTCAAAAAGTCCCTGAAAATTTATCGGACGACAGAATTAAGAGCAATGATCTGTTGACAAACTTAGCATTTCCCTCTCGGGCAAAAAAAAAACTGTCGTCAATTGTCGTCGAATCAATGGTTGTATTTTCGACTAAAAATCGTCCCCAAACAACGACATTTCCTATTAGGGCACATTCGTATACCCTGTAAAAAATTCTATAACTTAAAATTTTAAGTTGATAAGATCGTGGGCTATGGAGAATCAAAAGAAGCCCACCGTTGGCGAAAAAGCGTATGAATTGCTGTCGCAACCTTCTGAACCCGTTGAGATTGGGGATATTCAAAGGGAAGCTGACAAGGAATTTGTCAAAGAAATGGAAGATATCATTCGAACACACACAAAGTTTGCGTCGAAGTATTACATCCAGATCATCTTAAAAAAAGAGCCGCTGATGCCGAACGCGATCAGACGTTATTTTGTTAAACGCCATTCAAAGCCGGATGCCGATTACGACACGACTCTGTATTCGTATGACAATCAGAAAGGACAGCTCTATTTTCACTGGACTGTGCCAGATCCTACTTCCTGCCACTACCTTTTGACGCACGAATCGTCTTTACCCGACGAGGAGCGGCCTTTGTTGGAGATGGTGAAGAAGTTTTCCGTGGGGATGCTCGCTTAACGTCGAGGCACGATCCGGGAAATTTGTAATTGACGTACTGCATGAATGCGACTTCATGTTTGGCTATTTTTTTGTCCATTCTCTCGATCAGTTCCTGTTTTGTGTCGCGAAGTTGCACCCACAGCCAGAACGATACGCTGATCAGCGCACCTAGTAAAAATAAAAATCCTGTCATTTTCCCTCCCGGGTTGACAAACCATTAAAAATTTTTTGACATAAACGGTCAAGGGTGTTAATTTAAAATTTAAACTTGATACCGTGAGTCTGCGTAAGGACATCAAGCAAAAGGCGTTATTGGATCTCGCCAATCCGGAGGAAGAATGTCAGAAGAACAAACGGACGTAGTAGCCGATGAGGTCGTCGCTCATCAAGAAGAGGCTGACACTTCTCAAGAGTCTCCTGCTGAGGCCCCAGCTGCCCCTGATTCGACTAAAAATGACCAGGAATACAACTGGCGTCGAATGCGAGAGACCGTAGAGGAGTTACAACATCAAAATCGAGTTTTAGAAGCTCGAGTAGATGAGAGGGATAAGCCGCCTAAGGCTGAAGAAGACGATACAGATGAGATCGACGGATTACCAGATGACGAGCTGCTGACAAAAGCCCAAACCAAGAGGCTGATGAACAAAGCGGCAAAGCGAGCGGCTGAAGAAGCTGCTAGCCACGTCATCAAGAAACGTGATCTAGAGACCTTAGATGATCGTGTTCGGATGCGTTACACGGATTACAACTCAATAGTAACTCCTCAGAGCCTTGAAGAATTGAAAAGCGATCCTTTGTTCGTGAAAACGCTAAAGGGTTTGCAGGATCCGTTCGATCAAGCTTGCTTCGTTTATGAGCAACTAAAACTCCGTGGTCGTGATGGCTCTGGGGCAGTTGAAAAGAGGCAACTTGAAGCGAACGCTGCAAAACCCCGATCACAACAGTCGCTGGGGGGTCCGTCTCCACTGCATGCCGCAGATCGGTATGCCAAGTGGCCAGATCCAGCTCTCCAGAAACAGTTGTATCAAGAGATGCAGGAAGCGGCAAAGGGTGCATAAAAAAAGGTAACCTATGTCGATTACTACAACCACCACATTGCCGGCTCCAGTACAGCAAAGCTTTAGTTATAAACTACTTAGTGTCCCTACACCGTACTTTATTCACCGGATCCCTGCGATGTTAAAACAAATGCCGCGTAATGGGGGCACAACCCTCCGTATGCGTCGTTATAATGCACTACCGGTATCAAAAGTACCTCTGGGTAATTCCGGGGTAACTCCTCCACCGGTGCAACTGACGGCCGTCAACATTGACGCCGAAATGGACTTCTACGGTCAGTATATCATTCTGAACGAGCAGGTCACCCTGCAAAACCAAGATCCAGCTTTGAACGAAGCCGCTAAGCGTCTAGGTGTGAGTTTGCGTCAAACTGAGGATGAACTCGTTAGAGACATGCTCGCTGCTACAGCTTCGTTTATCAATGCTACCAATGGCTTGAATGCAGACAACCCAACCGAGATGGCTCGTGCTGACGTTGATCTCATCATCCGTACGCTTGCAGGCAATAATGCGTACACCATCGCGGATAATATAGAAGGTGAGGATAAATTTGGAACGGCTCCGATTCGTGACGCATATTTTGCATTAGGAAGCACCGATCTTATTGGAGATTTAGAAGCGGTACAGGGCTTTATAGCTAAGGCTCAATATCCTTCGCCAATGCACGCATTAAGACCCGAGTGGGGAAGTGTTTCGAATTTGCGATTCTTGCTCTCAAGCATTGGATCGACGACTCCGATTGCTTCATTGCTAGGTG
Organism: Chlamydiota bacterium; assembly: GCA_011065065.1. Taxonomy (GTDB): domain Bacteria; phylum Chlamydiota; class Chlamydiia; order Chlamydiales; family SLFE01; genus JAAKFL01. The sequence goes on from JAAKFL010000003.1 coordinate 17,966, forward strand.
CCGATGTCTACAACATTTTCTGTGTAGGTCTCGAAGCTTACGCCTGCATCGAGCAGGACGGCTACAGCTCTCAGTTCATTTACCGACCACCTATCTATGATAGCCCACTAGCGCTCAACGCCAGTGTAGGTTGGAAAATGGCTCAGGTGCCACGTATTACTAACGATGCTTGGGTGATTAACCTAAGAACAACACTGTCAACATAAGGGGGGCACAATGGCTTTAGCAAGTAATGAAAATCAGCTGCGCGGTCAGTTTACCTCTGACGGTACTTCAGCAACAATTGATCTGCCTTGGCAGCCTTCTAGAATCTCATTGATTAACTTTACTCAATTTGCTTCTGCAGCAGGGGCCACTCCGGTGATTACTGCTGAATGGCGTCAGGGCATGGATAATGGTACTGTATTCACGGGTCTTAAGACCAATGGTGCAGCTACCATCGCAATCACTACAATGAATGCCACCAATGGTATTTCAATAGTAGATACATCAATACAAACGCCGGAAGCTGCAGGTAATGCGATCACTGCTATTACCGATGCAAGTCCTGCCGTCGTGAGCAAGATCGCTCATGGTTATATCGTAGGGGATACAGTTCGTCTTTACGGAACCACAGGGATGTTACAAATTGCTGGTATGGAATTTAGCGTAACAGCGGTCGGGGGAGTTAATGTGTTTACTATAGGTACATTAGATGCTTCTGGTTTTGCGGCAGCTGCTACAGGCGGTACGGCACGCAGGCTACCGAATACTCTATTTTATCCTCGGTATATGTGGATAACTAGTATTACACAAGCTGCATCAGCGGTAATACAAATGAGCCTATTTGGTACCGACTTATTTGTGGTCGGCCAAATGGTGACTCTTAAAGTTCCAGCTGCATTTGGAATGGTAGAGGCTGATGGTCAAAGTGTTGAGATCACAGCTGTGAATAACGCTACGGGTACTATAACAGTTGATATGGATTCATCTGCATTTACTGCATTTGCATTTCCAACATCTGCAATAGCAGCGGCTGGAGTTGACTTTCCATTGGTTGTTCCATTTGGAAATGTACTCACCAGTCCTAGTGTTAATTCATTGTTTAACCAAGCAACTTTACAAGTCAGACTCGGTACTTCCGCGATCGGTGGTAACGGGGATGTTATGGAATGGATCGCAGAGCGTGCTCTTGCCATCTAAAAAAATAAAGGGGGAGGGTAACAACCTCCTCCCTTTAAGGAGAATCAAAAATGACTGCTAGTGCTGCCATGAAAGGCGCGCCTTCGATTATTCACTCTAACAAAGACGCTGCCCAAAAGGAATTACAGACTTTTATTGAAGAAGAATGCAAGCCCGTGAAAGGGATTTTCAAGAATTACGAATGTGTTGGTGGGAGTGCTAAAATTATTCAGCACAAATACCGAGGTCAGCCCCTTTTCAGTAAGACCATGGAAGATGGAAAAGAATATGAGGTGCCCTTGTGGGTAGCTCGCTGGCTCAATGGAATTGATGTGACAGCTAAGGCTCTCAACGGTCGGATCGGCAGTTGTTCTTATGCAAGACATCAGCATTCTGTAGATCGTAATACCGGTCAGCCAATCCAGGTTGAAGGTCAGCGTAGACAACGCTATGGCTTTCAATCATTAGAATATGCTGCGTAGGATGAAAAATGACTTCTCCGGCTGCCAATTTCACGCCAGTAAGGCGACTGATTTCAGCTGTAACGATTGCTGAACAGGCAGTCGTAACGACTACTGCTGATCACGGTTATTCTACTGGAGATTGGGTGCGTTTAATCGTCCCAGGAGTTTATGGAATGGTCATTGACTATGAGCCTACGAAAATCACTGTCACGTCCACTACACAGTTTCGAACCAATGTGGATACTTCATATCGTCTTGCCTTTGTGGCTCCTACAGCTCCTCCTGCTTTTACAAATGCTCAGGTAGTGCCATTTGGCGGCGTGAGCGTAACAGATGTAACGGATCCGTAAGATGACGAATGCTTTAGCAACATCTCTAAGTACCCTCACACGAATCAGAACAAAGGTACGTCGTTTAACGGCTTCTCCTAGTGAAAGTCAGATCACTACTCAGGAAGTTGATGATTATATCAACACCTTCTTTCTGTTTGATATGCCAGAACTTCTCAGGTTATTTAATCTAAAAGATATATACGAATTTTATACTGATCCCAATGTTGAAGCTTATCCTTTTCCAAGAAACGAATTCATCGATATCACTCAGCCAATTTACATAGCTGGCTACGATTCTTTCTATACGCAATCGAGAGAGCAATTTTATAGGATTTATCCTCAACAGGAATTTGAACAGACGGTAGCTACAGGCGATGGAGTCACTAACAGCTTCAGCTTCACATTGAACAATACTCCCGTGTTGAGAGGTATAAGTTATGCGCCGGATACTACGGTATTCTCTCAAGTTTTCGTCTCCTTCACGGATGCGGGAGGTACATCTATCATGGGGCGTGATAACGGAACAGGGGGTTTTGTGAATGAAGACGGAGGGACTGCTCTCATAGGTGCCATCAACTATGTAACGGGAGCAGTCACAAATCTAGCTTTCGAATCGGTGCCTCCAAATACTGCTGCGATCACTGCTCAGTATGTCTCTTATGAGGCTTCTCGTCCCCAAGCAATACTTTTCTTCAACGATACTTTCATCCTGAGACCACTACCTGATAAGGCTTACAAGGTCTCGATGGAAGTGCAGAAACGCCCCACAGCTCTCCTGGCCGCAGACGGAAATCCTGAACTTGAGGAGTGGTGGCAGTTTTTAGCATACGGTAGCGCGAAAAAAATCTTAGAAGATCGCCAGGACTCTACCTCCATAAAGAACATCATGCCAGCTTTCAAGGAACAACAGCGTTTAGTCTTAAGGAGAACGACGCAGCAATTAGCTCAGGAGAGGACATCCACTATTTATTCAGAACAGACACAGTCGATTTACGGAAACTTTAACAACAGGTTTTAGCTGAGAGTGAATGAGATATGACAAAAATGAGAGCAGATTTAACATCACCTAAGTATACTCCAGAGAAACTTTTTTGGGGAAGATTTATGGATGAAAAAATATGCTCGAAATGTGGAGAAAAGAGACTTAAAAGCTTTTTCTATGGGAAGGCAGCTGAATGCAAAAAATGTTGGGCTGAACGAGTTCGACTGTACAACGAAAGAAAGCCTGAAATTCTCAAAAAAACTAAGAAAAAATGGAATGAGAAAGTTCATCCCCCAATCGAATGCAAAATTTGTGGAACAATATTCAAAAGAAAAAGCGCGAGTAGTGTTTGCTCATTAAAATGTCGTATCTTAGATGGATGTAAAGAAGAAAAAAATGGCTGTTGGATTTGGCAAAAATGCCGAGGACGACAAAGTTATGGGAAAACTGGATGGTTTTCCAAAGCTGTAACAGCTCATCGGGCATCATATATAGCCTTCAAAGGTGAAATCCCAGAAGGGCTCCAGGTTTGTCATAAATGTGATGTGCGTCTTTGTGTAAATCCAGATCATTTGTGGCTAGGAACTCAGAAAGATAATATGGAAGATGCCAAAACAAAAGGTCGCCTGAAAGGCACTCCGGGAATCAAATGGACTGATCAACAACGCGAAAAAATCTTGAAAAATCGCCAACCTCCTAATAAAAAAGGAGAGGCCCACCATCTAGCAAAATTGAACGAAAAAAATGTTAGAGAAATTAGAAACTTGTTGAGAGAAGGCATCAAGCAAAACAAAATTGCTGATAAATATGGCGTTTGCCAATCAGCCGTCTCTCATATTAAAAGCGGTAGACGTTGGCCGCATATTTTGGAGGAAGAAAAATGACATATTCGGGAAACGTGCCCCAGGGCGGAGACTTGATCTCAGATAGCCAATCAGAGCTTCTAACAAATTTTCAGCAGCTCAATTTAGTTTATGGAGATACAAATCCAGGTGCTGATCCTAACTCTGATCACTATGCCTTTGACGATGGGTCCGCTAATGCGAGAAAACACAGGAAGATTCGATTGGTAAGACAAGTGGGTGGAGCAGGTATTCCAACCCCTGCGGCTACCGATGGCGTGGCGTACGTACGAGTATCAGCTACGCAGACGATTCCCTTTTATCGGAAAGATGCAGGAACCGTTGACTTTCCTCTTCTGCCAGTGCGCGCAATGGTAAGATATACAAATGTGGCAATACCTATAGTAGTTGGAACAGCTTTCAATGTTGCATCGGTTGTGAGAGCTGGCGGAGAAGATACAATCACATTTACGGAAGCGATGCCGGATGCTAATTATTTAGTGTTTGCTTTCCAACAAAATAATTTAGGAACTGCCCCAGCTACTCTCACATCACATACCTTAATAGCGGGCAGTTTTGTAATTCGAAATGTGGCTGGGACTGCCCAGGAATTTTATGTAGCAGTTTTACACTACGCGGCTTAATATGGCATACCAACCTTTTTATATCGCAGATCAGAAAAGTGGATTGGTCAAGAATCCTGAAGCTTTTCTTATCCCTCAGGATGCTTTTCCAGTCCTTGAGAACGCATATAATTGGCGTGGACGTATCAGACGAAAATCTGGATACGAACTTTTAGACCGTTTGCGCCGAGATTTGAAAGTTGCCAGTCTTGGAAATTCTGCTGCTGATCCCTGGACGTTCAATATTTTCACAATTCTTGGGCTCGCCGCTACTGAACCCGATGCTAGCATAGCTCCCGGTACTGTTACGATCGTTTCAGGGATCAATCTGTACAGTGAACCAACTCCACCTGATGGAAGATTACAAGTTTTTGGGGTAGATTCAGGAACAATTGACTATGCCACAGGCGCAGTGACTATTAGTGGTATGGGCGTAGGTGTTGCTACGACAATCACGATGGATTATTTTCCCTCCCTTCCGTGTATGGGTCTGCGGTCACGAGAACTCAGCACGATCAATAGGGAAGATCTTATCGGTTTTGACACAAAATACGCTTACCGTTTCAATAATGCTTCGAATGAATTCGAAGAATGGATAGCAGGCACGACGTGGCAGGGATCTAATTCCGACTTTTTCTGGACTACTAACTACTGGCAAGATGGAACGAATAGAGATATTTTTTGGGTTACTAATTTTAATAAAGGGGGTAGCCCTGATCCTCTACGTTACACTAACGGAGTAACTTGGACAAATTTTGAACCCTCCACAGGTTCTACTGCGATCACCGGTGAAGCTCTAGGAAATGTAGTCAATCCTTGGAATGCTTTTGGACCTGTGAACCTAGCAAATACTCCAGTCATTCCCAAAACTGTTGTGATCACAGTTGCAGCCGTTGCGCCTGATACAGCATTCATTCTTAGAGATGATGGCAATGGAGTGCTCAATACATCTCCTATTTCAGCAAATGTGGGTACGGTCGATTATACCACCGGAGCTGTCAGTTTGACGATCAATCCAGCACTTACTATTGATGCTCCGGTAACAGCAGCTTACAGATATGGATCGACTTTTCTAGAACAAGCACGGATTTTTATCCCCTTTAAAGATAGATTGTTAGCGTTCAATACCTGGGAAGGCGCGACGCTAGCAGCAGCCATTCAGTATCCTCAACGAGTGCGTTTTTCCCAGAATGGAGATCCTACAGATGAGGTTGATGGTTGGATTAGTGATGTTCCTGGAAGGGGTGGCTTTATTGATGCTCCAACTAATGAGCATATTGTTAGTGTTGCTTTTATACGTGATATACTCCTCGTTGGCTTTGAGCGTTCTACTTGGCAGTTACGTTATACTGGTAATGAAATTCTTCCTTTCGTGTGGGAAAAAATTAATACAGAGCTTGGTACGGAAAGTACATTCTCTATGGTCGGTTTTGATGGAGGGGTGCTTTCTGTAGGCGAAGTCTCACTTCATTCGTGTGATGGCAACAATGTGGAGAGGATCGATCTGCAAATCCCAGATGAGATCTTGAATTTCCACAATTCAGAGAGTGGCCCTCGAAGAGTCTATGGTATCAGAGATTTCACCACACAGAATGTTTACTGGACATTTCCCAATGACGATGAAGATCGGATCTTCCCAAATCGAATGCTCGTCTACAACTATCTGAACAATACATATTCAATCTGGCGAGATCGCTACACCTGTTTTGGTAAATGGCAACCAGCTCAAACGCTGAGGTGGCAAGATCTTGACGATCCTGAAGTGCATCTCTGGAGACAATGGAGAAATCCATGGAACTGGGCTGGAGCTCAGGCGTTTTATCCAGCGATAGTGGGTGGTAACCAGCAAGGATTTGTAGAGATTCTCAACAGAGTGCAGGGTGATGATACTACCTTGCAAGTTGAGGCTATTGCTTTCACAACACCGGTCAGGATCACTAGTGTGAATCACAATCTTGAAACGAATGACTTCGTGAGATTCTCAGATATCATTGATCCTAATGGTTTTGCAGACGTTCTAAACTTCGTAGCTGCCAATGAGAATGTCTATAAGATCATCCGCATCGACGCTGATAATTTTGATCTCCTGGAATATGATTCAACCAATAATGTCTACACAGACGTGACATTGGGAGGAGCCCCAGACTACAGAGGAAATGGCAAGATCGCTCGTCTCAGCAACTACAAGATAGCCTCTAAGCGTTTCAACATCTATGAGACCGGCATGAAGACGATGCTAGGTCACATTGATTTCCTGACTGATCGCACAGCAGCAGGCGAATTCACTTGTCAGATCTTTGTTGATGAGAACGACAGCGACGCCATAAATACGGGCTTCACTGATCTCCCTGCAGATAGCACGAATTTCTTCAATGCGGTTGTTCCCACCTCACAACAGCAATTTTCTGTTCAGAATAGCAGCAAAAATTGGCATAGATTTTATTGCCACACCGACGGCCAGAGCTACCAATATGTACTCACTCTCAACGATGCCCAAATGAATGTTCAAGCAACTCAGGAATCCCCTCTTACTGTACACGCTCTCATTCTGTGGCAAAAAGATGGAGGTCGCTTAACCTTTTAAGTATGTTGAGTTTATATGAGTTTTGAACCTTCCGATTCCAAGCAGTCATTCCTACCTACTTCCATCATCCTTCCGGACGTTTCTGACGATCAGCAACACAATCTGATCCTCACTGAGCATCTCAAGAAGGTTAACGCAGCGGTGAATGATAAGGATATTGCTCAGTATGTTGAACAAGAGATCCTAAACGGGCAGAAATTCTTCACTCCTAATGAGAGTGGCAAATTTAGGGATGCTTTCAGAAAGGTGATAAATTTCGGAGCGCTTCCAGATACTACATCTAATTCTATTCCCCATGGAATCACAGTCGATGCAAATACGGTATTTACAAGAGTGTATGCGGTTGCCAGCGATACGGTGAACTTCACTTACATACCAATACCCTACGCATCTCCTACGGATGCGAACAACATAGAACTCTCGGTCGATTCTACGAGCATCACGATCACCACAGGAAACGACCGATCCGCATACACAACGACATACGTGATTTTGGAGTATGTGAAAAATTGATAGCGCTTTACATATTGATAGCTTAATTGTAAAGTAATTATTTGAAATAGGAGCATATCATGAGCTTTTTCAAGGGAAGAAAAGAAAGATTCCAGCAAGTCCCCACTAAGACTGGAGGCCAACAAGATTTTCTGAGTCAGATGCTTAGTAATCTAGGATCCGGTGGTTTAGGTGGCCAAGGATACGAGCAATCAATCCAAAAATTACTCCAGATCATCAGTGGAGAACCAGGAGCTTTCGAAGCATACGAGAAACCGATCAAGTCACAGTTCGAGCAAGAAACAGTGCCAGGTCTTTTGGAAAGATTTTCTGGAGCAGGAGCTAGAGGATCTAGTGGGATGCAACAGACGCTTGCGAGGGCCGGAGAGGGCTTATCGGAGAAATTAGGGGCACAACGCGGCCAGCTCCAACAAAATGCAATACAACAGCTCCTAGGCAGCTTCCAGAGTCAAGCAGGACAAGCATTAGGAGCTGACACCTTCGAAAATGTATTCCGACCAGGGAAACAATCGGGATTTGAGAGATTGCTCGGAGGTTTGGGTGGCTTTGGGGGAGGATTTGGTCAAGCTTTGGGATCGGGTGCCGGAGGTGGCTTAGCCAATTTATTAGCTAGATTGTTTGGAGGGGGTTAAAATGGCACAGATTATACCAAGAACACCCGATATTTATGACACCCTAGCTGGACTTCTTGGTAAGACTGGAGAAGGTTTCGGCAAAGGCATTCAAGCATCGATGAAGGATTTCTTTGAGGAAAAAAAGAATCAGAGAAAAGCTACTAGAGTCGAAGACTTGCTCAAAGGTATCAGTGATGAGGAGCTCGATCCTACCCACAAAAAATTGATCATGAGTAGAGCTAGAGGAGACATAACCTCAGACGCCCTTACGCTCTTGATGAAGCAAAATCAACAGGGACTAGAGCATTCTAAGAATAAAAGAACTTTGCTAGCGGGTATTCCTAAAGCAATCAAGGATCTTGCCGGAGATGAATGGACGAACCAGTCCACAGAAGATAAAGCTGGATATCAGAAATTAGCAGGAGATATCTTCGATCGCACAGGCGATGCGAATGCAGCACAGCAGGGAGCAATCGATCAATTTCTCAAGGACCAAAGAGGAGAAGATGAGGATCTTGGAGGGCCGGGAGGTGGAGAAGGAGCTCCGGAAGGATTTTCCATTTCAGATCTTCTCAGTGGTCTAGGTGGAATTGCAGGTGGTCCTATTGCGGGCGCTCTCTTTGGCAAAGAAGAACCCTCAGGTGAATTTACTAAGGGCATCCGAAGAGGAGGTCGAGAGAGTGCTATTGGAGCTGCTCTTGGAGCCCAACCCACAGAAGAAGAACTCGTCTCCCGCGCACAAGAATCTCCTTCTAGAGTAAGGGAAATGGGAGAAGTGATGGGAAGCATTATAGGTGACCTCCCAACACTCGCTGCAGGATCTGCATTAGGAGGTCCCCCCGGTGCATTACTTCTCACTGGAATGGTCAAGAGAGGAGCAGATGAAATTTATGGGGCCATGCGGTCTAAAGATAAATTTACGATGGAGAAAGGTGGGGAAGCTGCTTATCGATTAGCTCATGGAGCGTCTAAAGATCTGCTGCTTGGAAAGCTGTTTCAGTGGATTCCAGGATTTAAGAAAGTACTGGCTAAGAATCCTTGGGCTAAAAAGTTTCTGGAATCTACTGCAGGATCAGCTATCACAGATGCAGCAGCCACCACGGCAGTATTAGGTACAGCAGAACCTATTCTTGAAGCAAGAGTTCCTAAAGCAGGTGATTATACTAATGCATTTAAGACAGTTCTAGCTTTTGAAGCTCTTCGATTGCCAAAGATCTTGAGCAAAAAAATCGATACTATTGGTCAGAAATCAGGAGCTACCCCAGAAGAATTTTCAAAAGATCTCAGGACTGAATTCAAACGTGTTGGAGGCAGTGAGGAAGCTCTCGAAAAAGGTGAGCAGAGGCAGATCACGAAACTCAATGAAGCAGCTGAGAATCTCAAGGAAAAAGCTGGACGTGTTGAAGAAAAAGCTGAGAAGACCCTGGCAAAGAGACAACCTGTGGCTGCTGAAGAACCCGCACTTGAAAAGAAAACCGCTAAGGAAAAAGCACTAGCTGAAAAAGTAGCCGAAAAACCTGTTGAGGAATTCACTAAAGAAAGACCCCGAACAAAAGAACAAAAACGACGACGCGACAGGTTAAAGACGATCCAGAGCGACATTCGTGATGCCGAAAGAAAATTGAATAAAATTGATCGTATCAAAGCCGAAAAACCTCCTGAATCGAAAAAAGGCAAAGAAAACCTACAGCTAGCAGAAGAAGCCACAACCAGACGACTTGATGGACTCAAAGAATCGCTCGACACTGTGAGAGAAGAGATCAAAGGGGAGAGAAAGATTCAACCTGAGAAGGCGATATCTGAGGGCATTCAAAAACATTTGGCTGAATTGGAAGAAGCTGCTGCAAAGCCAGGAGGCGCCACAGATAAGAAATATCAGCAAATGTTCGAGCGCGATCAAAAATACATAGATCAAGCCCAAGATCTTATTAAATCTGGTGATCTGCCTTCTCCTAGATATATTGATGCTTACACCAAGATTTTGGAAAAGTACGACAACGCCTACAAGAATATGCTGAAAGAAACTCAGGGTGCTCTTGATTCAATTGAAAAGCCTAAAACTAAAGAACAACGAGCCGGTAAGAAAAGACTGGAGAAACTCAAAAAGGATCTCCTTAAAAACAAGGACATCAATAACTCTAAGCAACTTAAGCAGGGACAAAAGAATTTCATAAAAGAAAAATTCAGAGGACCAGGCCGTACATTCTTCAAGAAATATCTCAAGGATCTGCAGGTTCAGAGCAAGAATTTGAAGAAGAACTTTTTCGAATACAATAAGGAGCTCGGAGAAACCCAGACTCGAGTTGACAGGATAGGACGTGAGAACGTTCAGAAAGAGATCCAGACGCTGGCCAAAAAACCAACTGACGTCAATGTAAAACGTTTTGCAGAAAAGTTAGGACTCGAAACCACTGATGCTCGTGAAGCTTTAGATGTAGGTAAGGATATCTCTGAGAAAATAGCAGATGAGGTCAAAAAAGGAACACCTTGGGAGAAAGCCAAAGAATTTATCGGGATGGAGAAATCCTATTTCACAAAGAAAAGCATCCCACAAATCAAAAAAGCTATTCTCGGTGGTGTTGTAGGAAATGTTGTTCAAGGATCTCTGGAGAAATTCTTCGATATAAAAGTGCCGTTAACTGCATTAACCTTTTTTCTTCCCGGATTTCATAAGGTAAGATTTGGAGCAGCCATTATGTCCAATCTTATGCGTCAATTGTATAACAAAGGAATGGAAGCTCACTGGAAAGATCAATATAAAAATGCTCAATCGGTGTCAGAAAAAACTGCTCTTGTGAGAAAACTCAAAGAAAAAGGTTGGAGTTCTGCGAAGATCGCCAAGTTAAGAGCAGCCTAAGCGCTGTCGTCTTCGATTCTGACCCACCACCCCACCAGGAGAATTCCCGTCAAAATTTTACCCAACATAAACCACATATCACTTCTCCCTGTGTTTATCAAATATGGCTTGCCCAATGTAAATTAACAATCCGAAAACCATTGCACCTATAGAGCCGATTAATTCCATCTCACTTCTCCCTATTTCTCTCTTCGATGGTACACAGCCTGCCATGAAAATCCCGCATTTCTTGATACATTTCGCTTTTAAAACTATCGATTTTGGATCCTAAATATAAGGGAGAAGCAATGCTGACAGCCAAAATTGCTAAACATGCTGAGAGTACGGTCGCTTTCACCGCAAGATCAGCCCAATCTAGTTTGAGTTTCTTTTCCATTATTTCCCCCTATTTCTCTCTTCGATAGCGCAGAGCTTTCCGTGGAAATCTTTCATTTCTTTATTAATAGCCTCTATCAGATCGAGGCAACGTCGATTATCCGTTCTGGATTCAGATCTATTCCACAGCCACAGCGTCAGTGTAAAAATCATATTTCCTAAGATAAAAACTATAAATTGTACCCAATCCATTATTTCCCCCTATTTCTCTCTTCGATTTTTAATAATCTAGTATGAAAATCCTTCATCTCACCTTGGATATCTTTATGGAAAGAATCTATTTTAGCTCCAAGATACAATGCCGGCCCTAAAAAGAATGCTAATACGGTAGCAACTCCTCCTAGCAATCCCGCAATTTCAAACGCTATTTTCCAATCCATCACTTGCCTCTTCAAATTTTTCTAAAAATTCTTGATAAGTTTCTTTTGTTATATCCTTCCAGTTGCTGTAAAAAAAATCGTGGCCATCATTTTCAATTTCGAAGTCATAACCCTCACAATTTTTCATGAGAACCATCCCAGGAAAGGGATTGTTGGGATGAAAAAAACCAGGGAATTTACACGAATACTTTCCAGGCGGATGAATAATTTCCCCCTCTTCAAAATCAATGGCGGCATAGTAAGTGCCCATCACTTGCCTCCTGGTGGTTTAAGATATTCTTCCTCTGTCCTGAGACGATCGTAGAGCCATCTATTAACCATATGTTTCAATGTCACGTTTTTTAGAGCAGCATGCGACTTCATTCTCAAAAAAAGATTTTCATCTATCTCTGCTGTTAACCTTTTGATTTTCTCCGATTTAGAACTCATCTCGCTCCTTCACATTTGTGTTTCCCCACACGTTAAAGAATTTCGCCTTTTTTTAAAAGATTAAAATAATTACTATACATTTAAAATTTTTCCTTTACATGGAGTAGGATCATGGCACGAAGCATCTCAAGGGGATATGGACTAGGTTCCCCATTACAAAATATTTTTCCGGAACCAATTGTAAGTGCAAGGGCTCCGACCGCAGGTGATACGAATTATCCCCTTGGACAAATGTGGATAGATACAAACGCATCGACCACATACATCTTGAATTTGCTCTCCGGAGGAGCGGCTACTTGGACTCTAGCAACCGCTGGAGCTTCGGATGTGGATTCGTTGACTGGTGACGGAGGGGGCGCAATTGTGCCCACAGGCGGCACGATTATTGTCGCAGGGGGCACAAACCTCACAACAGCAGGGACAGTTGGACCAGGGACGATCACCTTTAATCTAAATGATGCCATCACGTTGGTTACTTCGGTAACCTCACCGATCTATACAACGTCCGCTATCCTTGACCTGAACGTTCGGGCAGCCGTGGGTCAGAATATCATCCTTCGAATGGGGGACAACGCAGGTGCTAACAGTGTATCATTCCAGGACATCGACAATGTCGAAGTTTTCTCTGTCGATTCCAATGGTGGGATTCCAGTAATTGCAGGAGCTTTGACAGTCAACGGCCTCTTCACTGCAAATGCCTCAGCAACGATCAATACCGCTGGAACAGCTCTCAATCTAGCGACCGATAATTCAGGGGATGCGGTTACGATTGCCGAGGGTAATGTCGCCCGCGCAGTAACCATAGCCACATCTGCTTTTGCCCATACAATTGCCCTAGGTAGCGCTTCTGGTGGAGCTATGACATGGGATACAGCAGCAGGGATTTCGATTGATGCGGCTACCGCTTCTAACTTTACCGTAACGGGTGCTGCTGATCTCACGCTTGAATCAACGGCTGGTGCTGTTCTGATCAATAGTGGCGAGGCGGCAATTGATGCTATTGTATTGGATGCCTCCTCTGCTTCTGGC
>JAAKFL010000030.1 GCA_011065065.1 Chlamydiota bacterium
CTCTGTGTTCTCTGCGACCTCTGTGGTGAAATTATATTTTATCAACAAATTTTCCAGCGGGAATTGCTGTTTTTTCAGGGAAAGTGGTTGGTAAACATATATTAAAAATTTTATGTGACTCACTAAAAAAATTTCCATTTTGATTTAGGATCTTAATAAAACATTAATATTTTTATACTATTATATCTTCTGAAACCCAAAAATAAGGAGTCACTATGAAAATCAATAATTTAGCAACTGGCTTTGTCAACACAGTTGAACATGAAGTCAATAATTTGCATTATAAACTTACTAAACTCGCCAATTTTGATGAAGTACCTTATGCTGTCTCAGGAGCAATTTTTGCAGTAGCTCGTGTCACAGAAATTGTCGCTGCTGTCGCATTTGGAATCTTAGCAACTTTAACACTACCCTGCTTATTTGTAGAAGGCGGTGCTATTGCAGTATTTACACTAGCTACCTATTCGGCACTTTCCGTAGCTGCATTTATCATCACCAAGGAAATGGATCCTTCTGAAAATATTGTAGACCAGGTGTTTAGATACGGGTTTAGGTTTTTTAGATAATAATACCATTCAATATTGAGCTGAGAGAACTCTCAGCTCATTTTTATATTCACTTTATTGTCTGACTCGAATAGGATGCTAATTTTCATTTAGTAAAAGGAGTCTTTATGGATTTGAACCGAGTCGTCACTGGAATTTCTGACACTATAAGAAGCGAGTTCATTAATTTCGTTGTAAAAGATGAAAACTTTACAAGGTCTAGAAGAAATATCGACACAGTTGGATTGATCTTTGCTGTCGTTCGCGCGGTGGAACTCACATCTGCAGTGGCATTGGGAGTCTTCGCAGCTCTTGCCATCCCATGCGTGCTTGTCCCAGATGGACTTATTGCGCTACTCACTTTCACCATCTGGTCTGGAGTCTCCTATGTTTCCTATCTCATCACAAAGGAACTCGATCCCACCGAAAAATCATTATCTTGGGAAGGACGTTTCAAAGTCTTCGGAATGACCTTATTTGAGGGTCGATTAAATCTATAAAATATTTTAAAATCTGTAATATCTGTAGAAATGGAGATTAACAGATATGAAAGTTACACGTTCTGATGTATCCCGGCAGTTCAATATGCCGAAAAATGTTCAAATCAACTTCAAAATACTGGCCCTTGCCGTAGTGGTATCGAATTTAGCCTCTGCTATATTGGCAAACATTATTTTTGAAGAACCCCTGGACCTGTCATTGAAATGTTTTAGTCTGACAGCGACCATGGGTGTCACCCTCTGCTTCTTTTATTCATTCATCATTCGAGACCTAGACAAAATGGATTCTAAAGATTAATTTTAAATTCTAAATCTGACTTGGATGAGTCTTGTGAATCAAGATTCATAATTCATAATTCAAAAAAAAAGCGGCCCGGAGGCCGCTTGAGTACACAACTTTTCAGTTGTCTTAGTTGATGATCGTGCTCTCTTCGAGAGTGATCGGAGTTTGGATCGTATCAGAGCTGATCTCAGCCTTGATTCGAGCATCTCCACGATCTTTTGCTTGTGCATCAATTCTGAACTGGAACGATTCTCTTGATCCTGCTATCGCAATTGGATCGAATGTTACAGTTTGACCAGAAATTGTCGCTGGAGAATCTCCATGTGTTGTGACTGGCACAAGCTCTGGTGGGAAGCGTACAACCACTCGTAGGTTTGTATCTTCTTCAGAACCTTGGTTAGTCACTCTCAACATGTAGCTGTTGAAGTCTCCCACGCAAATCGGATCTTTTGTATCTTGGAAACATCCGTTAAGCGCTGGAGTTCCTCTCCAACGTGTTCCAAACTCAGCACAATCACGGCAACGCTGACAGTTGTCAACAGAAACTCTGTTCACAAAGTACCCTGGAGTACATGTTGTCAGTGTTAAGCCCATTGTTTGTTGCTCGCCTGGATTCAACTCGTCAAATCTCCATACAGCTTGGTTGCAATTAACAACAGCTCCTGGAGCTTCAACAATTGATGTTGCAGAAGGTGCCATATCACAAACAATCACTTGAGTTAATGTCTTGTCACCAGTATTGGTCACAGTGATTGTATAGTCAGCACTTTCTCCAATCTTTCTCTCTTTTGGTCCCACCTTATCAATCTCAGCCTGACAAAGAACTACATTCGTGCAGAACTGACAGCTGGTTGGGTGAGCATTACAAGCGGTCACATTAATGGTATTGCAAACCTGGCCTCTCTTTGTCGCTGTGAAGCAAACATTGATACACTTAGATTCGCAAGGGCAAATTGTCCCTAGATCCCAGGTCAAACGACGCTGGCCGCTGCTATGCTCCAATCCATCCGGAACATTATCTACAACCACAACATCTTCAGCTGGGCATGTTCCTGTGTTCGTTACAGTAATTGTGTAATGAACAGGATCGCATGGGGTTACCTCTTCAGGTCCACACTTGCTACATTCAAGAATTGGTTTCGCACAAAGCGCCGCACAGAACTGAACAGGTATCGCTGTGACACAGAAGCAAATACAAAGGTTTCCTTCTCTGTCAGCACGCATGATCACACGGCTGGCATGGCAGTCGCCCTTCATCATACGATCGAATGTCCAAGTGATCATTCCATCACTTTCTGTCGCTCCTGGTGGCTCACTTCTTACAAGTGTCACCCCTTCAGGTAGCATTGCGTTCACTTCTACGTGACAAACATCAATGCACGCCTTAATGCAGACGTCCAATGCATAGTTGTCACCCAGTATACATAGCTTTGGTTGTGTAGCAGTCACTGTCACACCATCGCAGCAAATTTGTCCTTGGTTACCATATGCACATGGTTTTGGGCATGGGTCACATGGTGAAGGACACGGACATGGATCACATGTGTTCTGAACACATTGATCAGGACAATAATCATTCCCACCGTAATTGGAACAACCAGCCCAGCATAATGCTGTGGCAAATATCACAATCAAAGAGGTCATGAGTCCCAGATGTTTCTTCATTCGTGTCTCCTTTATTTAAACACTTCTAATTAAGTATGTTATGACTTCTCGCAACTAAGCTAGATTGTCACTCTTTCTCATCTCTTTTGATTCGCTTACAAAAGCGATCAGAGAGAACGACAAATTGGCTATTTTACTTGTGAGATTCCTCCATTGAAATCCCCCACCCTAAACCCATTAACTCGGGTCAAAATATAAATACCATCCTGGCGTACAATAGTCAAATGGTTGATATCCACAATACCTTGGTTGTGGACAGCAACATGGTCCACAACAGGAATTATTCGTTGCACAAGGGTTACATGGCCTTGGGCAACAATTCACCGGTCCTGGACAACACTGTGTTTGACTGCAAGGATTGCAAGGATCACAACAAGGATTGCAGCAATTGTCCACAGCGGACCCGCAACCTGCGACTAACAAAGCAATCACTCCTATAAGGAATGAACTCTTCACTTGTCTCATGTATCTTTTCATTTGCTTCTCCTACGGTCGGTTTCGTCTCAATTTGCTGACAGGATAACTCCTGTCAGCAATGGTAAATCCTCTACCTTAGCAGCAAGGTCTTGGGCAGCATGGGTCAGGACATGGCTTTGGGCAGCATGGCTCTGGGCAGCATGGCTGAGGACATGGTGGACATGGCTTCGGACATGGCTGCGGACAACACTTTGGAGGACAACAAGGATCACAAGGATCGCAGCATCCACAACCTGTCAACATAACCGCAACTGCACCTAATGCTACTAGTGAAGATACGAATGTTAGTGCCTTTTTCATAACAAACTCCTATGTTTTGTTTGGTTGGAACTGATTTTAAGATCTAAAACAACCTCTCCTCCCCCTTCCTTAAAGTCTCGTTTTTGCGTTCCTACAACAACATTCTAAAGGGGGTTTTACCCTTTCTAAATAAGGGTTAAGAAATAATTCATCCACAAGTTTTTTCATAAAATTCATTTTTTTTTTAGGTTGATTTTATAAGTTACTAGAAGAGAGATGGTTGAAAAATCCATCAGAAGGAAAAAAATCTGACTCCAAACTCGCAAACCTAATTTTTTTAAGGAAAGAGCCTCCAAATCCCCAAAGTCGTTTTAGTTAAAAAAATGAATAAAAAGGGAATAATTTCAAACAAATCTTATATTATTGATATTTTTTACTTTGGTTAGTTTTATTGGCATGTAATTTGCTTTAATTTTGTTAACCAGGAGGCATCAGATGCAAAACGATCCTTATAAAATGTATATATGTCTACCCTACCTTTATCTGACCGAAGAAAATCCCTTGGGATTAGGTCCTATCCGGTTTTACCCCTCGTCCAAGTTTGATGACTATGTGAGTCAGGATGAGCAAAAGGAGATCGAGGAATACTTGAGAGAGTCACCGAGCATAAACAAGGGGACGAGTATTTGTGTTCACCCTGATATAAGGGAAGAGAGCATTCCGGAATTATTGATTGATGCGGTTTACGTTCTCTATTTTGCAGCCACATATGAAAAGTTGTATCACAACTATGAGCCTCCCAGGTTTGGACCTTTGACCCAAATTGTTCCGGCATCAGAGTCTGTGGTCAAGAATCCAGCCAATCGGGAATCTCTTAAATCTTTGGATCTTAAGGAAAGTCACATCCTGGAGATTTCCATCCAGGATGATGTGATGTTAAAGGCTATGGGAGAAGTTTTAAACGGGGCATTTCTTGAGGATCATAAACTGGATCAGGTTGAATGTCGACGCATCATTCGTTCGATTCGTTATTTTATTCATTGTTTTCATGACAAGTTTAGGGATTTGCTTGGATCTGGTTTTCTTATGGGCCACAAACATTTCGAGCCGGAAGACTTTTTATTTCTTGTCACTGCTTTTGAGACACTCTTTAATATCAACCCAGAGATTCCAAATTCTGATTTTAAGCAGAAGCTTCGCCCAATCATTCACCTCAAATTTGGGAAACCGCTGGAAATCATTTGGAAATGGATTGATGGTTTTTATGCCATCAAAAATGAGGTCGTTCATGAAGGAACCCTTCCCGACGGGACTTTTAGGGAAAACCATAATTTTGAGGTGCCCTACATCAGTTTTGCCATCAAGCTTTTTATTTATTCTATCTATCATAAGCTTTTCAAAATGGATCTTCTCCCCGCTCATGTCACTGAAAGTTATCGGCCCATAGCTTTTCATGGAATTGAGCGGGAAGAGGTCATTTTATTTTTATGGCCTGAAAAAGAGCTTTTGAAGAAGATCTCTATACTTATCATGCAACTGACACATGGAAAGGTAACAGATGAGACCGTGGCAGATGTCAGTATGTTAGCCCATGTTTATCAGCATATGTTGAGGTATCACAAAAGTTTGCAGGATCCCATTAAATTCATTCCTACATCGAAAGAAGAGCTCAAGAAGGTCGTGGTTGCCATAGAAAATTTATCTGATGACGATTTCGAATATGAAGGAAAGAAGGTTCACGTTCAGGAGTTAATGCCTGAGGGCTTCTTGGATGTTCTTAATCGGCGCGTCGCCTAAAAAGCGCATGGACCATTGGTCCAAGCCAGGTGAATCAATTCTTTGCGTCTTTGCGTCTTTGTGTCTTTGCCCCTTTGCGTTAAAATTTCATAAGGTGTCTTTGCTCGAAAAAACAACCTATGGTACTCTTGCCACTATTGGAGTGTACCATGAAATCTTCCCTTGGTAGTCGAGTCAAAGTCAAGCTTTTCGCAGGATTCATCAACAATCCTGACATGAAAAGAGAAATGTTTACCAGCGACAAGTGGCACATGGCCCAAATTGCCTGGAAATCTCAAGATAGCGGATTAGAGGTGATCTCTTTTCAGAATAAAGAATATGTAGGGAAATACCTGGATTCCTTGTTTTTATCATTAACTGAACTGCGAGATATTGAAGATAAAATAAAAAAACAACTCTTTTTCCACTGCCCTAAAATCAAACAGTTCCCTTTAAAGTTTTATGTCTTTCCTCAGGTTTTTGTGAGTTAACATGCATTTAATTAATCGATATCGATTTATGGAATTATATCGTGTAACTATAAGGATTATATTATGTCTCGGCTTTGCTCCGATTATAGGATTTAATGAGAATGCTGAGCTTTCGAAAATTCGCAATCACATTTTGTACGTGACTCATTCGGGGAATATTGCCGAATCAATTGGGCTTTATCACCAATATTGTGCGATCACGGGTGAAGATGATTATGACTTGCTGAATCAACTATGCCTCGTTGTTTTGGGAGAGGGATCTCGTTCCGATGATCCGGAGATTAATCTTTTAACCTATTTTGGAGCAGGTATCAGCTCCAACGAACATGCGGTTCCTATTCTCGAATCGGGTCTGATGAGCCACAACCCCCAGTTGCAAATTGTATGCCTCAATTTTCTTTCGCAAGTGCATCACGAACGGGCCGATCACACGATTAAGCTGTTGTTTCGGACCCCTAATCCCGTTATTCAGCTAGAGGCAGCATTTTGCCTAGCCAAGAAAAAACATCCTCATGCCCTTGCGCAAACAGAAGCTTTAATGGCGAAATTTCCCGATCAAATCAAAGTGGTTTTTCCAACGATTTTTTCCTGCATAGGGACTCCCAGAGCCAACAGTATTCTTCGTCAATTGATGAATGATTCGAACGAGAAGGTGAGGGTGGAATCGATCTTAACAGCTGTCGAGTTTGATCGGGATGATTTTCTCCCTCAAATCCGACGTCTCTCAAAGCAGACCCACCCTTTGCAACAAGAAGCTTGTGCTATGGCGTTAGGACATTTTCGCGATGAAAAGTCGGTGTCACGTTTGGAACAACTAGCTCAATCAACTTCTCCTTATGTGACAGTTGCTGCAGCGCATGCTTTGTATCAGCTAGGAAGAAAAGAGTATCGAGGGATTCTTCAGGAAGCTGCCGAGGCGAAGTTTCCGTTTGGAGTTTATCTTTTAAAAGATGTGAAGGAAGCGAAAAATCAGTTGGAAACTTTATGCTATTCTGCCAACCCCGATATTCGACTGAATGCCACAATCGCGTTATTGGCTCATCGAGATCCCCGTTGCCTCAAGTCTCTAAAACAGGTCCTTGTCAACCGATCCCGAAAACTGGTTGTCAAAGCATATTCTCCTGGCCGCTCTTTAATGTTTTTGAAATATGTTTCACCAGAATCACTAGACGAACAAAAGGCTGCTGTGGTTCCAGAGGTCTCACGGTCGATTAAGACAAAAATTCTTGAGGAAGCGATGAACCTTCCTGACTCGGATTTTTTAGAGATTGCAGATGCCATATTGGATTCTAAGCAAAATGAGTTAGTGCCCCACCTTGTCCGTTTGCTGGAAAATATTCATTCGCCCAAAAGCATCGCACTTCTGAAGAAATATCAGCAAAAAATCGGAGCCCCCCTCGTTCGTAATTATTGTAATTTAGCTCTGTTTCGCATCCGAGAACCCGGACCTTACGAACAAAATCTCAGAACATTGGTACGAGATCAGTATCACATTGAAATGATACAGTTTACTCCGTTTATGCCCCTTGAATTGCGGCTCGAAGAGCCTTCGTATCAGCTCACACCTAGCCAGTCTTCCACTCTTTATGTCGAAGCTTTAGAAGCTTTAACAAAATCGCAAGGAGAAAATGATGTGAAGATGTTGCTCGAGGCTATGGAAAAAGGAAATCCTAAAAACCGCTATGCTCTTGCAGGGTTATTGATGAGGGCTTTACAGTGATCAGACTTTACATAACACTGGGCTTCATTTTTCTTTGTTGTTCTCTTCAAGGAGGACTCAAAGAAGAGATTCTCGAAGGACTCAATACTGAAGGCATCACCGTCAATCTTCGCAATCCGGTTTATACGGACGGAGTTCTCTGTACGGAGGAGGGCGGAGTCATCGAGGCGCCAAAAATTCGGATTCAGGCGCAGAGAATCTGTTTTACTCAAAGAAAAGAAGAAGAAGAAAATGTTCTCAGCGTGATCGCAGAAGATCAGATCATTGTTTCCTTTGGTCAATACATCTTTACAGGGGACCGTCTCGAATACGATTTTGTTTCAGAAGAGGGTGTTGTGTTTAATGGACGAAGTGCCATTGAGCCTTGGTATTTTGGTGGAGAAAAAATCTACCTTTATGGACAAGATAAAATCCGAATTGACAATGGTTATGTCACGACATCGGAAAGTGATGATCCCGACTGGGCCATCAGAACAAACACCACCATCATTACCTGCGAACATGTGATGACGGCATGGGGAGTTGAATTTCATTTTTTCCGGTGGCCACTCTTTTGGCTGCCCAAGTTTAAAATCAACCTCGATTCCCTCTTCGATTCCCCCATTCGTTATCGGATTCGGTGGGGAGGAAAGCAGGGGTTGAGATTTGGGATGATTTACGAAGTCTTCGACTGGAACAGTTTTAAAACATTTTTGCGATTTGACTATCGGATCCAAAGGGGGCCGGGTGGAGGCATCGAAACGCATTATGAATCCCCATACAAAAATCACTGGTTCCACACGATCAATTACATTGCCAATGATTCCTCCATCGACGATCCCTCCGAACGGACTCGATACCGACTGGAAGGAGCCTACCATAATGAATGGGATTGTGGACACACGGGAATGGATTTTTCTTATGATTTCCTCAGCGACAAAGAAATGCCCACAGATTATGACGACAATGGACTCCATATCGACGCCGCCCAAAGAACTCAGCTAAATTTCCGTCGACAAGAAGATCAACTCGTCGTGGCCAACTTTTTTACACGAGTGCGTATTAATGAATTCCAGACGATCAAGCAAGAGCTTCCGTCCATCACCACAATTTTTCATCCGTTAACGCTAGGGTGTACTGGGATCATTTCAGACAACAAATTCAAGATGGGATATTTCGATTTCAAATATGCCAATGATGAAGATGTCGCAAACTTCCACGCTTGGAGATGTCAATTCTTTAACCGCATTTATCGACCGATTCAACTGAACCAAATCACAGTGACACCCCAAGCTGAAGGCATTGCCATTCTTTACGGAAGCAGCCCGCAACAGGATGTCAAATGGTTACTTCTGGGCCGTTTGGGCGGAGAAGCCAAAACGAGTATTTACCGATGCTTCAAATGTTTAAAACACGTTGTGGAACCTTATATCTCTTACAACTTCCTCAGTGACCCCACAATCGATCCTAACGAACACTTTATCTTTGACATCACTGATGGATGGTTTGATTTGAATGCCCTTCGGTTTGGTGCCAGACAATTGGTTTACGTGAAACCCAACGACTGTTACGTCTCCCCTTACCTCGTTTTTGATCTTTATTCCTATGCCTTTACTAACACTCCCACAATTCCAAAAGCCATTCCTAAAATCTATGCGGATTTCGAATGGCATCCCAGCTATTACTTCAAACACAAGCTAACAACCGCATGGGATAATGAACGGAATGCGTTGAACTATATCAATTACCGGATCGAAGCCACCTTGAGCGATACCATCGCTTTTAGTTGTGAGTATCGGCAACGAAGTTCGTATTGGTGGAGAAAAGTACGCTATGACAATTTCATCTTGGATTCTTTCCGCACAGAACAGCAGCTGCGAAATTCCTTAGTTTCCGATCAGAGAAATACAGTCTTAGCTCATCTTTATGCGCGACTAGAACCCAACTGGGCCACACAATTTATCATCCGCCATGGATGGAATCGTTTGAATGAACCCAGTTACACGGAGTATGAATGTGACCTTATCTTGTTCTTAAGAGCCTCCTGGGCTGCGCGCCTTAGTTACCAGAAAAGAGAAGGAGAAAACAGGTTCACGGTTTATTTTACTCTGGGTGGGGATAAACCGCGGTATTAAAATTTAACCGCGATCTCCTAAATAACAAATCCATAAAAAATCCTGTCCATCCTTACAATCCTTTTTATCCTGTTATCCTGTGCTAAAAAAAACAGGATAAAAGGATTGTAAGGATGGACAGGATGTGGTTATTTCCCGATAGGGGTCCATGAGGACTGGCTCGCTTCGCAGTTAAATTTTACTCTTGTCACAATTGGAAAAAATAAATAGTATGATTTCATTAACAACGGAGGAAATATGAACGTTTCTATGACTTCAAGAATGACACCAAGTGATGTTTCTTTTCCTGAAACACCCAAATTAAATTTCTCAGAAATTGCAGCCATGAATGTTCATGATATTTTACCAAAAATAAATCGTAAAATTGTCATCAAAAATCTGACTGAGATTTTAGATTTGGATTCTGATGAATCTCATTCCAAATTTCAACAACTGATTGGAGAATTTCTCATTTTTCTGATGCCCATCCACAAGGAAATTAATCACGCATCTGAAATCTATGCCGATGAAGGTTACGGACACCAAGGATCCAGGATGGCCTATTATCGCCCAGAATCACTCAAACGTGATTTTAAAAAAGTACTCAAGGACCCTGAACACAATGATTTTCTCCTTGTCACAGACGAGAAGTCTGGTGAAATTTTAGGGACAATATCACTATTACTTTGTGATAATGGCCTTCTTGAATTATCTAATTTTTACTTAGCCCAAGAACTGAGACGAGAAAAAGACTCGGATAAAATTGGACTTGGGAAATATCTGTTATCTCGCATGTTATGTTTTTCAAAAGAGATTGGTCATAACGAAGTCTTTTTAACTTCAAGACGTAAAGGCGGATTCGAACGGGCACTCAACCTCTTTACTCAATTTGGTTTTAAAGAAGTCACAAAACCAGAAGAAGTGAATCGTCTTGTCCGCCCCGAGTATCAAAGTTCTAGGACCATCCCGATGGTTTTAACGATTTAATATTAATCTTCGTATAGACCAAAACCTCTCCGCATGCTCAATAATAATCTCTGCATTCTCGATGTCGAGTCAGAACTAGTCAGAAATCCACCATCAACATCAACGAGATGAATCTCAAACTTATAAGTTCTGAGATGAAATCTCACAACCCCTCGTTCTAGACGAATTTCCCCGAATATTTCACCAGGTTCAGCTGTTGTGGGCTGTTCAATTTCAAACTGGTTCGGTTGTAAATTAAATCGCTCCCATTCATTGATCTGAATGATTTTTGTGATCGCTTCCTCTTTGATCTTGTCATCTACAACACGCCATTTAGAAAAGATGGGGAAAAAATACTCTCGTAATTCTTTTGCTTCGGGAGTAATCATCGCGACTTCTACCTCATCATCAAGAATAGAATCGGGTAGTGTGTGACTCACCCACCTTTCAATATCGGTTCGTATTTCATTTTCAATATCTGCTGGAGAGGAATTAGTCAACTGATAGCCAAAAAGTCTTTCTTCAGATGCTCCTTTAACCCGGAAAGGAAACTCTGTTCTTCCTGTATCTGTTGCATAGAGTCCATAATAGTCATACAAAAAGGCCTTCGGCCCTACAAGACATTCCAAAAGGTCGCTGCGTGTCATATCCGCACCAGACTTTTTAAGCGCAACTAAAATTTCGCTCCGATAGGCCTCAACTTTCTCTACGGCTGAGATTACCAGTGTTTTAATTCCCAGATCTTCACTTTTAATATATTGACTGGCACGGAATAATTGTTTCATGGAATGAGTTGATTTTTCCGATTGTTCTTTGTTTAATAATCTAATCACTTTTCCAATCGATAACATTTGTATTTCAAGAAACCTGCCTTGCATGTAACTTGAATCACCCTTTGAAAGTTTTGATTCAAATTTTTTCTTTTGCTTTTTCAAAGCCCAGATTTCCAAAGCTAATTCTTTGATTTTATTGATAGTGTATTCAAACTCACTTTCAGACTCAAAATAGATACGCTGACATTCAATCTCTTTAAGTTTTTGGATCAAAACAGGAGGATCATTAGAATCACCAATTTCATTAAATTTTGATAGAATTTGAGAAGACCATTCGAGATCATAATGTTCAAACATGGGAATGAGAGTATCCTTTAAAAAAGCATCATCATCACTTGCCGGATGCAAGAAGTGATAAGTTTCAGCAAAACGTTCATAAAGATAGGGGTCATATTGATAGGGACTACCTTTGAGAAGAATGTTCAAATGCTCTTCACGTCTAAAGAGACCATCAAGAATTTCAAAAATTTCAATTTCAACCAAATCGAGTTTAATTTCATTTTTCTTGGATTCATCATAGATTGCACCAAATATTCCTTGAAAAAACGGCCAAAAATTCAGTTGATCTTGATTGTAGAGTTTTTTTCCTCCATTTAAAAAAGTGACTTCCCAAATTTTTTCGTTGGCACCATCTTCAATAGGCAGGGCAACATTTAAATAATTCTGATGTCTTTGTACTTGATTGATTTGAAACATACTTCCTCCATTTTTACTGTGCTAAAGTAATTATCTGAAACATTTTACGCAAGTACAAAGAACTTCTTGGAGTGCGCTGGCAAGCCCTTACAATTCTACACATCTTTTGATTGACAACAAAAAATCACCACAGAGATCACAGAGGACACAGAGTTAGTGATTTAGTTTGTCAATTATTTATATTTATCATGGAAAATTCACGAAAAATTTATGGTGTAAAATTCTCCTTATTTAATTTCTCAACTCTGTGTGCTCTGTGATCTCTGTGGTGATTTTTTATATCCGACTTGGGAAAAGATGTGTTAAATTGTAAGGGCAAGCCTGCGCACTCCAAGAAATGTCTTACTCATCTATCAGGTCATTTAATTCTGAAAAAATTTGGTGTATGACTTGCGTTGAATCCACATGCCCGATAATTCCTATTCGAGGTAACTCAAAATACATCAAAAAATTAAACGTACTAAAATGAATTGATAATCCCATAATCCTTCCGTGAATCTCCTCAGGGAAACAACATGTCGGTTGATCAATTTCAATATGTTTCGGTACTAGACCAAGCCCATCCCACTTATTAAACTCAATAAGTTTTCTCTTGGTTTCTATTTTATCTTCTCTGTCTAATAAGAGCCACTTAGAGAGTTTAGGGAGAAAGTATTCTCTTAACTCATCGATTTCAGGTGTTGTGAATGCATCAACCTCATATTCCAGGATAGGAGGTGGAATTTCATGAGCCACACGCTTTTCGATATCTGTCCGTATCTCCTCTTCAAGTTTCGCTGGTGAGGGATTATGAAGTTCATATCCAAATGCGATATCCTCTGAGTCTGTTATTAACCCCTTAACCTTGAAAGGAAAACGGGGATCAGTTGTTTCGTTATTAATATATAGCCCATAGTAATCAAACAAATAGGCACTTGGACCAACAAGACAACTCAGAAGATCTTCTCGAGACATATCGGCTCCAGATTTTTTGAGAACCGCTAAAATCTCTTGACGATAAGCCTCAACTTTTTCGTGTGCTTCTGAAGCCAAGGCACGAATCTCCGGATCCTCACTATCTCGATGCTCGCTAGCCCGTAAAAGACAAGGAAGTGAATGACTTTTTGTTTGTTCTAATTCTTTTTGCAGCGTATGAATCACTTCACTTATTGATTTAATCTGTGCATAAGTGAATTTGGAATGCATGGGAGTTGTGGAAGGTAATCTTTTTTGCATGGACAATTGCTCCACCTGCCCGGTCAAACCCCAAATTTCCATCGCGAGTTCGTTGACTCGATTCACGTAGTTTTCGAGCTCTGTTTCAGAAGCAAAATAAATGCGCTGAGTCTCCACCTCTATAATTTTTTTGACCAACATAGGAAGCTCAGTGGGGACTTTATCAGATTCACACATCTCTCTGAATTTCGATAAAACACACCGTATCCATTTAAAATCATAATGCCCGAACATCGTAACGACTTTATCACGAAAGAGGAAATCGTTTTCTTCCAATGGACGCAAGTATTTGTAGCATTCAGCAAGACGTTCAAAAAGGTATGGTTCATATTGATAGGGGTGGTTTTCGAGAAGCGTAACCAAATGCTG
>JAAKFL010000031.1 GCA_011065065.1 Chlamydiota bacterium
CCGTATTTGCTTAGGCAATTCCCGAAATCTAACCACACAAAGCTTTAATCGATCCCAGGCAGTTGTGGAAACTCCCTTTACAGCAGAAAATGGAAGAGAAATAATCGCCATAGCCCAGGAGGAATCAATGTTTTCTCTCTCTTTCATAGAAAAATTAAAAGATGAAGGTCCTAGATAACGAACTGATGAAATATTCATAAATTCAACCCTTTTATTAATTAGAAAGATGATGATAGTAACACAGAAGAAATTTATTATCAATCGATTAAATTATTGAATTATTTATTAATTAAAATGGACAGGATGGACAGGATGGACGAAATGGACGAGATTGACTATAGTGGACCCCGTTGTCTAGACAAAAATGCGCTTTCTTTTTGTCCATCCTGTCCATTTCGTCCATCTCGTCCATTTCGTCCTTTTTTAAAAAAAATATTTTACACTCTCGAGCAGCATTACTAATTTATTGCATAAAAGCTCAATTTTTCCTATAATGCTCATTATCTGCCTCAATTTAAGGCAGTGATTAAAGAAACGAAGGAGTGGGCACATATGCCGACAATCAATCAATTGTTGCGCAAACCGCGAAAGAAGAAACAGAAGCGCACAAAGTCTCCTGCTCTGAAGGCTTGTCCTCAGAGACGTGGAGTATGTCTTCAGGTGAAGACGAAGACACCGAAGAAGCCGAACTCGGCTTTGAGAAAGGTGGCGTGGGTCCGTTTATCAACGGGTCAGGAAGTGATTGCCTATATTGGTGGTGAAGGTCACAACTTGCAAGAGCACAGTATTGTATTAGTGCGAGGGGGAAGGGTCAAAGACCTTCCTGGTGTGAGGTATCACATTGTCCGCGGTTCGTTGGACTGTGCGGCAGTTCAGGACCGAAAGCAAAGAAGATCGAAATACGGGGCCAAGCGTCCTAAGAAGTAACGCTAGGATGCATCTGGATATGCATCCTGGTCCGTGATTTATGTTTTGCTAAGTGGAGCCTAAATCACGCACAGGACTCGTTAATGAGTTCAGGTGAAGTTCTTTTGATCTTCTTATACCCCGGGTTGCAACCTATTTCCCGGCAACGGCTTTTTTTAGGCCGCATATACAAACTGAACGACGAGCACAACCCCTAAGGGTTGGGCGAGGAGAGAAGAGCAGTAGATGCGAGGCTAAAAAAAGATGGTTGCTGGAAAAATAGATTGCAACCGGGGTAATACGGTTGAAAATTTGAAACGTATGAGGAAATTATGTCTAGAAGACGTCGAGCTGAAAAGCGTGAAATTATGCCAGATCCTAGGTTTGGGAGTGCACTGCTTGCGCTTTTTATTAACAAAATTATGCTGCAAGGCAAGAAGTCTGTAGCCCGCCGCGTTGTTTACAATGCATTAGAGAAATTTGCGAAAAAAGTGAATAAAGAGGATCCCCTAGAGGCTTTTGAAGAGGCGCTTGAAAGAGCTAAGCCAACTTTGGAAGTGAAGTCTCGTCGAATTGGGGGTGCTACTTATCAGATCCCGATTGAAATCCCTGGAAATCGTCGAACAGCTTTAGCTATGCGTTGGATTATCAACCATGCGCGGAAGAAGCCTGGTCGTGCGATGGAAGAGGCTCTTGCAACAGAACTTGCTGATTGTTTTAACAATCAGGGAACAACCATTAAAAAGAAAGACGACACTCATAGGATGGCGGAGGCGAATAAGGCCTTTGCTCACTATAAGTGGTAAGAGGAGATTTCAATGCCAAGACCTAAGAATGAACAATTAAAAGATCTCCGCAACATTGGGATTATGGCCCACATTGATGCGGGGAAAACGACCACCACAGAAAGGATTCTCTACTATTCTGGACGTCTACACCGTATGGGTGAGGTTCACGATGGCGGTGCAACCATGGACTGGATGGAGCAGGAGCAAGAGCGTGGAATCACGATCACATCAGCTGCAACACGAGTCAGTTGGAATGATACCACAATTAACATCATTGACACTCCCGGGCACGTAGACTTCACGATTGAAGTGGAGAGATCTCTTCGTGTTTTGGATGGTTCGGTAGCGGTATTCTGTGCTGTGAGTGGGGTGGAGCCTCAGTCAGAAACAGTTTGGCGTCAAGCGGACCGTTACGGAGTTCCAAGGATTGCGTTTTGTAACAAGATGGACCGTACAGGAGCAGACTTTTTTGCAACGGTTCAATCAATGCGCGACAAATTGCATGCGAATGCAATTCCTGTTCAATGTCCGATTGGAGCTGAAGGGGACTTTGTCGGAATGGTCGACCTTGTCACCATGAAGGCCTGCATCTTTAAAGATGAGACTCTCGGTGCTGAGTGGATTGAAGAAGACATCCCAGCTGATCTTCTGGAGAAATGTCAAGAAATGCGCTCAGAACTTTTGGACGAGCTAGCCACAGTTGACGAAGAGGACGAGGACTTCATGATGAAAGTTCTTGACGATCCTGACAGTTTGACTGCAGATGAGATCCACGCTGCGATTCGGAAAGGGGTCATCAACAATAAGTTTAACCCTGTTCTTTGCGGATCTGCCTTTAAGAACAAAGGGGTGCAGCAGCTTCTCAATGCCATTGTTCATTGGATGCCTTCTCCTCTTGACCGAACAAACGTCAAAGCCATTGATCTTAAAACTGACGAAGAGTTTGATATCCAGCCAGATGATGACGAACCATTTGCGGCTCTCGCCTTTAAGATTATGAGTGATCCATATATTGGGCGATTGACTTATATTCGAATTTACCGAGGTGGGGTTAATAAAGGAGCTACAGTTCTCAACACGACTAAAGATCATAAAGAGAGAATTTCTCGAATCGTTAGGATGCATGCGAACAAGCGCGAGGACATGGACGAGGTTTATTCCGGTGATATCGTGGCGGTTGTGGGGCTTAAACGAACCACAACAGGAGATACTCTATCGGCGCTTGATACGCCAGTATTATTAGAGAAGATGGAGTTTCCAGAGCCTGTGATTTCGATGGCGATAGAACCCAATTCCAAAGCTGACCGTGAAAAGCTATCCACAGCGTTGCAATCGCTTTCGGAAGAGGATCCCACTTTCCGTGTGACAAGTAATGAAGAGACTGGTCAGACGATTATTGCGGGGATGGGTGAATTGCACCTTGAGATTCTGCGAGACCGGATGATCCGTGAGTTTAAAGTTGAGGCGAATGTTGGAAAACCACAAGTGGCCTATAAGGAAACCATTACCACATCTGGTAGCTCCAAAACCAAGTTTGTCAAGCAGACTGGGGGACGTGGTCAGTACGCTCACGTTGAGCTTGAGATCAAGCCTAATGAAGTGGGTAAAGGTAACGAGGTTGCCAGCAAGATTGTGGGTGGAGTGATTCCTAAGGAATACATTCCAGCGGTGATCAAAGGGATTAATGAGGGTCTTACACGCGGAGCGTTAGCGGGGTATTCGCTCGTGGACGTTTGTGTGGAGATAGTGTTTGGATCTTTCCACGAAGTGGACTCGAACGAGATGGCCTTTAAGATCTGCGGATCGATGTCCATTATCGAAGCTGTGAAAAACAGTAAGCCTGTGATCCTTGAGCCGATTATGAAGGTTGTGGTCACCACACCTGAAGCTAATATGGGAGACATCATTGGCGACATCAACCGTCGTCGAGGAAGAATCCTTGGACAAGAGAACCTAAAAGGATCTGTCATTATTAATTCTGAGGTTCCGTTGAGTGAAATGTTTGGATACTCCACAACTCTGCGTTCCTTATCATCAGGTCGAGCGGCCTATACAATGGAACCGGATCACTTTGAACGTGTCCCATCAAAAATACAAGAAGAAATTATTAAAGGATAAACTTTATGGCCAAAACAAGTAAAAAAGAAAGGCAAAAGATCCGTATCCGTTTGAAGGGATACTGTCAACGCCTATTAGATCAATCGGCTCATGACATTGTCGAGACCGCCAAGCGTACTGGTGCCAGAGTAGCGGGTCCTATCCCGTTGCCAACGCGCCGAGAAATCTTTACAGTCTTACGCTCGCCTCACGTGAACAAGAAATCACGGGAGCAGTTTGAGATGCGTACGCACAAGCGTGTGATTGATATCATTAGGCCTACCCCGAAGACAGTGGAAGCGTTGAAGACGTTGACACTTCCAGCGGGGATCGATATTACGATCAAAGCGTAAAAGTTCTTTTGGGAATTTTAATTTTAACGCAGAGATGCAAAGACGCTAAGGCGCAGAGATAATGCCTTAGCGTTTTTTTATAGGTTATATTCATTATCTTCCCCCGGCAGGGGGAAGATTTTGATCAGTTATGCCTAATGCAGGCCCGGTCCCTTTCACTGATTAAAAACACGTAGAGTCCTGGAAGGACGACATCTGACAGCCTAGGGTGGAACGGAGTGGAACCCTAGGGCAAATGTGACGATAAAGATTCAGAGTCCTGAAAGGACGGCATATTAAGGTCCAAATGATCGAGGACACAATATGCCGTCCTTCCAGGACTAGGATGGACAGGATGTTTTCTAAATGGACTTGTTCTACCGCCTAAGATACCCTTCATCAATGTCTTTTGACAAGGCGGCATAAGACTCGTACCGCAACCGAGAGATCTCCCCTTTTTCCACCGCCTCAATAACGGCGCAGTCTGGCTCGTGCAAATGAGAACAGTTCGGGAACTTGCATTTAGGGAGATAGCGAGCAAACTCTTCGAAATAAAACGGTAGCTCTTCTTTATCAAGATCCCACATGCCAAAGCTCTTAATTCCAGGAGTATCGATCACCCAACCACCACATTCCAATGAAATTAACGTGGCATGAGTCGTCGTGTGAGCTCCTTTTCGCGTCCGATCAACCACCACGCCGACCTTCAAGTCCAAACCTGTGATGACATTAATCAGTGAAGATTTTCCGACTCCAGATTGCCCCGAAAAAACAGAAGCTTTATCTGTCATCACAGCTTTCAAATCCTCGATACCTTCACCAGTTTCAGCACTGACGAGAACAACTTGAATTCCCGATTTTTCGTGAGCGCGCACAAATCTTTCTAAAAGGTCCTTCTGATCATCACCGTCTAAAAGATCGATCTTGTTCACCACGATCACAGGTTCCATGTTTCCTTTGTCAGTTGCAATAATGTAACGGTCGACGAGTGAAGGTTTGAGAGGCGGAATTCCGACAGAGGTGGTGATCAAAACCTGGTCGATGTTGGCGGCAATCAGTTGCTGCTTTTTTTGAGAAATGGTATCGGCACGGGATAAAGTAGATTTACGCGGTTCGACATAGTAAATGAACCCCTCTTGATGTTCGAGAGGCTCTATCAGAACGAAATCGCCTACGGCCACGAGATTTTTGTATCGAGTTTTCACTTTTTTGAGTAAGCCGCGGAGTTCACAAAGGAGTTGTCCAGACGGAGTATCCACGATGATTCCTTCGGATTTAATGGAGATCACGCGTCCTTTTAAAAGCTTGTCTCGGTCGAGCTTTGAAAGAATTTCTTTAGACAGCTCTTCTTGAAATTTGTCAAAGTCGGTTTTCTTATACTTGGAGCGATCTTTTTGGGAAGCCACTTTACGTTCTTGACGCCCAGCTTTTTTATCCTTGGCGTAAAACTCTTCTTCAATTTGATCAGGATCGATTTTTTTCTTTTTCTTCATGTCTTTTGATTCGGTTTAAATAAATACATTAAAATGCCTCCTGCCACCGCAACGTTCAATGACTCCATTTCAGAAATTGGCAGCGTAACCTTTTGTCCTAGCTGCTGGCACTCCGGTGAAACCCCTTGCGATTCACTTCCTAATATGAGCATCCGTTTTTCAGAAGGAGAAAAAGTTTCCGGAGCCTGCCCTTCAAGGTCTGCAACGAAAACTTGATGAGATTTTGGGAGATCGTTGCTGTTTCCTTGTGCCAGTGGAATGCGAAATGTGGCTCCTTTAGCGGCGCGAAGCGCTTTGCCATTGAACGGATCGCAACAATTTTCCAATAAGAAAACTCCTTCCCACCCAAATGAAAGTGCGGTTCGCAATAACGTTCCCAAATTTCCAGGATCGTTAATGCCATCCAGAACCAATATTGTATTTTTTGACTCTAATGATGAAAACGGAGGCATGGGAACAATGGCTAAAACCCCTTCTGAGGTAGCTACAGATGAGATTTTTTTCATGATTTCAGATGTTATTACGATGGATTGACAATCTGAACGAACATCTTGTTCATTTGTGACAAAAAGAGTTTTAAGAGAAGGCAATTCCAAGATCATTTTATGCCCTTCAATCACTACCTCTTTCTCAGCATAACGGTAAGCGCGATCATTTTGGAGTTTTACCACATGCTTGATTAACTGATTTTGGGCACTAGCAATTTTCTCACTCATGGGCATCTTTCCAAAGCTGAGATTCCTTCAACTTATCCAGTACCTCGTGTTTCTCATGAAACTCATAAAGGATGGCAATCCGTTCGGACTCTTTTAACAACTCGCCCATCAATTTTCCAGGTTTAATCCCCTCATTTTTCAGATCTTCAGAAGTCACCACAGGAACTTGATCAATGATCCTTTTAATATGAGGTGCGAGACCCGCATGACGTTGTTGATGGGCCGCCAGGTATTCTGATCGCGTCTCAGCAGGCTCGGAAGCTGCAAGAATTTTAATACACAATTCAGAATCAGGGTGAGCATAAATATGGCTCCAGGCATGTGTGTCAGGACTTTCGAGGGTTTTGATGTGATGGAAAAATTGAGCAAATTTTTGATCGCGGTTGCTGGTTCTTAAGTAACGGCACAAATCCTTAATACCCTCTTGATCAATGTCAGGAAACAATTGGAGAAAATAAGCGATTGTCAGAGTCTCTTTTGGCATATCATGAAAATGCGACACCCGGTGCTTGATATCGTCGAGGTGGACTCCTTTGAGTCCGGGAAAAATTACACTCAACAAACCCAAGCGATGCATCTCAACCAGTGTGTAATCAAAAGCAGGGTATGCAGCCATTTTACTGAACTCCTGCCAAATTCGTTCCATGGAAACCGCAGGAAAAAGTGTATCGGCGTGATCGGCAATAGCTTGTTGAGTTTCCGTGTCGATGTGGAATCCGAAACGACACGCAAAACGGAGAGCGCGAATCATACGGAGCCGATCTTCGAAAAAACGCTCAAAGGGATCACCAATAGTCCGAATGATTTCTCGGGACAAGTCTTCGCGACCTCCGACAAAATCGTGAATGGACTCATCTAGAGGATCGTAAAACATTCCATTGATGGTGAAGTCGCGCCTTTTCGCATCTTCTTCTGCAGTCGAAGGTTCGATGCTCGTCGGTTTTCGTCCATCTTCGTAGCCGATATCTTTGCGAAACGTGGCCACTTCGAACTGATGACCATCATGACACACAACGACCACACCGAAGGCTATCCCCACATGAAATGTCTTTGGAAACAGCTGGAGAATCTGATCGGGAGAAGCATCCGTTGCGATATCGATATCATCCGAAGGATGACCCATCAGAAAGTCCCGCACCCAACCTCCTGCAAAATAAGCGATGTGACCAGCGTCAACTAATTTTTTCACAATATCTTTGGCGATTTCTTGAGCATCCATGCCCTTATAATACCTGAATTTGGGAAAATGGGGTAGGGCGAAATAAGGACGAAAAACAAAACAATCATTTTCTAATCCCTCGTTCATAAACAATCCGCTTGACCAGGCACCCCATTCGGGTTAATATGTTATCCATAACAAATAAAAAAGGACCTCTACTATGACAGATCGCCCAGAATCAATACTACGCTCTTCAATCCGAGCGCTTGTCATTTCTCTTTGCAAAGGAATTGGATTCCTGCTGGCCCTCATCCCCATTATTGCGATTCTTGGCGGAATCTCGGCCCTCAAAGATGACTTCCCCAAAAAGGAATTCAACGAAAAGATTCTCCCGGATGCTGAAGGGAAAAGAACTTTCCTGACAACAAAGAAGCCAAAAATCCTTCAAATCGACATCAAAGGGATAATCGGCACTGAAAAATTGAATTATTCAAAACTCCGCGATATGCTTGTGCAGTCTCGCGAAGGGGACCTTGAAGACAACCTTGTCAAAGGGATTTTACTCTATATCAACACTCCTGGTGGCACTGTCATTGACTCCGATGGCATCTATCACGCTCTCAAAGCCTATAAAGAGCAATACAATGTCCCCATTTACGCCTATGTCGATGGGTTGTGTGCTTCTGGAGGG
Organism: Chlamydiota bacterium; assembly: GCA_011065065.1. GTDB lineage: Bacteria > Chlamydiota > Chlamydiia > Chlamydiales > SLFE01 > JAAKFL01. The sequence continues at coordinate 8,183 of JAAKFL010000031.1, forward strand.
ATGTATATTGCTTCTGCTGCCGATAAGGTCTATTCCAGCAATGTCAGCTTGATTGGAAGTGTCGGGGTCTTGCTTTCCACTTTTCCCAATTTCACAGAGACTCTTGAAAAAATTGGTGTGAAGACTATCACCATTTCGGCCGGGAAAGGAAAAGACTCAATGAATCCTTTTCGAAAGTGGAAAGAAGGGGAGGCTGATAACTTTGAATTGTTAACTGATTACTACTACAAGCAATTTGTCGATTTAGTGGTCAGTAATCGCCCACAAGTTTCCAAAGAAAAACTTATCGAAGTTTATGGTGCAAAAATTTTTCCTGCCAAAATGGCCAAAGAGTACGGATTTGTCGATGTTATAGGAGCCAATCGCAAGGATACTTTAACAGAATTGGTAGAGGCCAGTGGGATTGAGGGTGATTACCAAGTGGTCAGTCTTGAGAAAGAAAACTGGCTAGAAAATATTTTTAATATGAAATCTCCACTTTTTACTGGAAAAGTTGTACATTCATTCCACTTGAATGGCTCGTTACCACCGGAACTAGAAAATAAATTTTTATATCTCTACCGTCCGCTTTTATGAAAGAACTCTACATCATCGATGCTTCTGGATTCCTGTTTCGTGCCTACTACGCGATTCGCAATATGACCAATGCTGAAGGGGAGTCGACAAATGCTCTTTTTGGGTTTATCCGATCGATGCAAAAACTGATCAACGATTTTCATCCAGAACACATGGTGGCCGTTTTTGATGGTCCCAACAATTGGCAATCACGGCTCGATATTTATCCCGATTACAAAGCCAATCGGCGCGAAGCGCCACCTGACCTATCTCACCAGATGGTATGGGCGCGAGAGTTCTGCCCCTTAATGGGAATCCCCCTCCTCGATGTTCCCAACGTTGAGGCCGATGACACCATGGGCAGCGTTGCCCTTTGGGCTGCTGAACAAGGGGCCAAAGTTTATCTCTGTTCTTCCGATAAGGATCTGTGTCAGTTCGTCAATGATAACATCTCGATGCTCCATGCCCATAAAGACAACAAGATTTTGGGTCCAGCAGAAGTCAAAGAGGCCTTCGGAGTCAAGCCGCATCAGATCAGAGATTACCTCGCTATCGTAGGCGACACTTCGGATAATGTCCCCGGAGTCCCGGGATTGGGACCCAAAGCTGCCGAAAGTCTTCTCGGTGAGTACGGATCATTAGAAGAGATTCTTCAGCATGCTGGAGAACTATCAGGCAAACGAAAAGAGACATTGACCGACAATGTCGATCTTGCCCGAATGAGTTTAGAGTTAGTCACCATTGATACCAATATTGAGTTCCCTCATTCTTCTCAATTTTTCACTCTAGACCCCCCAATACTTCCTGAGCTCAAAACATTCTACCAGCAGAAAAATTTCCGAAACCTTCTAAAAGACGTAGAATCCCTGCAGGCTCCCGCTGACGAAGGAGACCTGGAATATGTCACAGTAGATGATGAAGCAGCACTCAACAACCTCGTGAAAACGCTTAGCGAAACTAAAGAAATTTGTTTTGACACCGAAACGACAGACATCCACCCTATCACGGCGAAACTGGTAGGGATTGGATTCTGTATCGAACCCAAGAAAGCGTGGTACATTCCCTGTAACGGTCGTCTGGGAACTGAAAAAGTCATTGCCACCCTGAAACCCCTTTTTGAAAATCCCAAGATTGGGTTCTACGCTCACAATGCCAAGTACGACATTCATGTCTTAAAAAACTACGAAGTCGACACCGCCAATCTCTGTTTTGATACCATTTTGGCCTCCTATGTTCTGAATGCCCATGAAAGAAAACATTCATTAGACATCTTAGCTTTGGAACGATTTGGAAAAGTGAAAACTCCAATCACAGATCTCATTGGCAAAGGGAAAAAAGAGATCAGCATGTGGGACGTTCCCATTCCTCAAGCTTCGGAGTATTGTTGCGAGGATGTCGATTACACTTTACGACTCAAAAAACAGTTAGAAAAAGAATTGGAAGAGCGAAAATTAACCTCCATATTCTATGATATCGAGCTTCCCTTAGTGAAAGTTTTGGCAAAGATCGAGCGTAAAGGGATGTTTCTTGATATTCCCTATCTTAAGGAGCTTGGAGTTGAAGTTAGGCAAAAGATTGCTTCCAGTCGAGAAGCCATATTTGCTGATGTGGGTGAGGAGTTTAATCTGAATTCTCCCAAGCAGCTTAGCCAGATTTTATTTGAAAAGCTGGAGATCCCACCGGTCAAAAAAACAGCGACGGGTTATTCCACAAACGCAGAAGTATTGGAGAAACTTCGTCACGATTATCCCATTGTCAATCACATCCTGGACTACCGCCAGCTAGAAAAATTGCGTTCCACATACATCGATAACCTCCCCCGCCAAGTCAACCCTGAAACCCACCGCATCCACTGCAACTTCAATCAAACGGGGACAGCAACCGGACGACTTGCGAGCCAAGACCCCAATTTGCAGAACATTCCTGTCAGAACTGAATTAGGACGAAAGATCCGACACGCATTTAGACCCGATACCCCTGACACCAGTTATCTTTCCGTTGACTATTCGCAAATCGAGCTCAGATTGATGGCTCATTTCAGTGAAGATCCGGCTCTCATTGAAGCCTTTCAAAATAACCAGGACATTCACCAACATACAGCCTCGCGTATCTTTGAAGTGTTTCCCGAGCAAGTGACTCCGGAAATGAGACGCCGAGCTAAAGCAGTGAATTTTGGCATTATGTATGGTCAGGGAGCTCACGGGCTTTCTCAACAGTTAGGAATCAGTCGTCGTGAAGCCAAAGATTTTATTGCGAAATATTTTGAGCTTTATGCCGGTGTGCAAGGGTTTGTCGAAGATTGCATTGAAAAATGTCAAGAAACGGGCAAGGCTGTGACCATGACGGGGCGGGAAAGAGCCATTCCTGAGATTACGAATAAGAATCCTATGTTACGATCAGCGGCTGAAAGACTTGCGGTGAATACCCCATTACAGGGATCGCAAGCCGATTTGATCAAAATTGCCATGATCCAAATCGACCAGCTCCTGACAGAGCGAGGATATCCGCAAATGATGATTTTGCAGATACATGATGAATTATTATTTGAAATTCCAGACCATTTAGCGGATGAGGTCTCCTCAGCTGTCAAAAAAACGATGGAAGAGGTCTGGGAGCTTAAAGTTCCGTTGATTGTAAACATCAAAGTTGGCAAAAATTGGGAGCAATGTTAAAATTGAAGAAAGTAGCTGTTACAGGTGGTATCGCCTGCGGCAAATCGTCAATCTGTCAAATCTTTAAAAAACTCGGCGCTTATGTAATCAGCGCTGATGAGGTTGTTCATCATCACCTTTCTAATAATTCCGATTTAATAGAGAAAGTGGGAGATCTTTTAGGGAATGATGTGATTGTAGAGGGAAAAATTGACCGAAAGGCAGTTGCAGACAAAGTTTTTCTTCATCCTGACTTATTGAACGCCCTGGAAAGGATCTTGCATCCTGAAGTGGAAAAAGAAATTGAAGCTCAGTTTCAAAAAGTTAAACAAAAAAACAAATACCCGTTATTTGTCGCGGAGATTCCGGTATTTTTTGAAAGCGACTTGGGCCATGCCTCTTACGACGCTGTTGTGGTGGTGGAAGCCCCAGAAGATCTCTGTCGCGAGCGTTTTAAAAGCAAAACAGGAAGTACAGACGAAGATTTTGACAGGCGTGTAGCCTTTCAAGTCCCGTTAGAAGAAAAAGTGAAACAAGCAGATTTTGTCATCAAGAATGACAAGGATATTGAAAATTTACACAAACAACTTAGAGCCGTATACGAATCATTAACGTCTTAAAATTTTACATTAACATTAAGGAGCCAAGTTTTCTATGAGTTCAGAAAACAACCAAAAGGGCATATCGGCAGCACCCGCTACGTCGCAACCAAGCGAAAGATCGCCCACAAAATCATCATCCGAGAATAAACCAGAACTCATCAAAGTCTCTGAAATTCAGCGGATGGACATCGAGCAATTAAAAGAATTCGCAAAAAAGCTCGGTCTCAAACACCTCGGATCTTTAACAAAGTCTCAAATGGTTTTTGAGATTGTGAAGTGTCTCGCCTTGGACCCCAAAGAAATGCTCTCTGGCGAAGGTGTTTTGGAGATCTTACCTGATGGATTTGGATTTTTACGCTCACCGAATTATAACTACCTTCCCTCAGCTGAAGATATTTATGTCTCCCCAGCCCAAATCCGTCGATTTGATTTGAAAAAGGGAGATACCGTCACCGGAACTATCCGTCCTCCCAAAGAAAAAGAAAAGTACTTTGCCCTTCTCAAAGTCGATGCCATCAATGGTGTGCCGCCAGAGAAAGCTAGCGAAAGAATTTTATTTGAAAACTTAACTCCTATTTACCCCGACGAACGTTTTGTGTTGGAAACGGATAAAGAAATTCTGTCAACCCGTTTAATCGATCTGATCGCACCGATTGGAAAAGGTCAGCGAGGATTGATTGTGGCGCCGCCAAGAACAGGAAAAACGATCCTCTTACAACAACTGGCCACTGCAATCGCCACCAACCATCCTGAAGTGGTTCTACTCGTTCTTCTCATTGACGAAAGACCTGAAGAGGTCACAGACATGCTCAGGATCGTGAAGGGAGAGGTCATTTCCTCGACTTTTGACGAACCTCCCGAACGTCACGTTCAGGTGGCTGAGATGTGCTTGGAAAAAGCGCGCCGACTGGTCGAACATGGCAAGGACGTAGTCCTTCTGTTGGATTCCATTACCCGTTTGGCAAGAGCTTACAACACGGTCCAGCCTCATTCAGGGAAAATTTTGTCAGGTGGTGTAGATGCGAATGCTCTTCATAAACCAAAACGATTCTTTGGATCAGCGCGAAATATTGAAAACGGTGGATCGTTAACGATCATTTCAACAGCGTTGATTGATACCGGATCTCGAATGGACGAGGTGATTTTCGAAGAGTTCAAGGGAACAGGAAACATGGAACTTGTTCTGGACCGCGGCTTAGCAGATCGCCGTATGTGGCCTGCGATTGATGTCCGCACAAGTGGAACGCGTAAAGAAGAGCTTCTTTACCATGAAGACGAATTGGAGAAAGTCTTTATCTTACGTCACCAGATTTCTGGGTTGACTCCGGTCGACATCATGAACTTGATCAAGAAAAGATTGGAGAAGTGTTCCAATATTGAGTTCCTGCTGTCTCTGAGGGAATAAGCTTCATTTTTTTCACAGGATAGATAGGATAGTAAGGATGGACAGGATAAAATCTTTAAATTAGAGGCGATTTTTTG
>JAAKFL010000032.1 GCA_011065065.1 Chlamydiota bacterium
GCAAAGGGGCAAAGACACAAAGTCGCAAAGCTTGTCTCTTATTGTTTTGATCACGAAGTGATCTCGAACTTTTAGACGCAGATGGCGCTGATTGTCGCAGATTTTTTTATGAATAAAAAAAATCTGCGACAATCAGCGCCATCTGCGTCTAAAGGCCAATGGACCGTTGGTCCAAATCAGGGGTAATGAATTCTTTGCGACTTTGCGTCTTTGTCTCTTTGCGTTAAAATTTATCCTTTCATAAGACTCTTAACCATTCGCACATATTCTTCCGCAATGACATCACAGTGCTCTATCCCAAGATCAACTGGCGATGTTCTCTGACTCTTCACTTCTGAATACACTTTGACTTTTGGCTCGGTCCCCGATGGACGAATGGCAATTTTCGACTCATCCTCTAACCAGTAAACCAAGACGTCAGATTTTGGTAACTCCAAAGACTCCCTTTTCCCGGTTTGGAGAATGGTTTTTGTGGAAGATAAATAATCGTCAATGGCTAAGATTTTGCTCCCAAGAATCTGTTCAGGAGGTATTTCTCGCAATCTCACCATGGCGTTCTTCATCTGCTCTCGCCCTTCTTTCGTCTCCCCAAAATTCAAAGAGCCTAACTTCGAGCGATACACTCCAAACTTTTCATAAATATCGTGAAGCTGATCCACAAGCGTTTTATTTTGTTTTTTGGCTTGCAGTGCCGCTTCCGCAAGCAGACAGCAGGAAATTACGGCATCTTTGTCACGAGCATAATCACTTAGAAGGTATCCGTAGGATTCTTCTCCGCCAAAAATATACTGGAAACCGTTGGGATCATTTTCCCAGCTATTGATCAGCTGCCCAATGTATTTGAAACCGGTAAGTACGTTGAAGCAGGGGATGCTATAAAAATCTGCAATCGCTTGAAAGAGCTCGGTCGTCACAATCGTTTTGACTAATGCGGGTCTCTCTGGGAGCAGCTTTTGGTTTGAAAGATTTTGGAGAATGTGATGTAAGCAAATGCAGGCGATTTCATTTCCATCGAGTATATTGATTTGGTTGTTGTGGTTCACCACACACCCGACACGGTCGGTATCGGCATCGGTGGCTAGCAAAATGTCTCCCTCGTTTTCAACCAAGCAATCAATCCCAATTTTTAGAGCTTCTCGAATTTCTGGATTTGGCGCAGGTACTGTGGGAAAGTTTCCGTCAGGTTCCTTTTGACTTTCGACAATATGGATGTTGATAAATCCCCACATGGCGAGTGCTTGAGGTGTGACAGTAATCCCTGTACCATGAAGGCTGGTGTATATCACTTTGAGCGTATCACCATATTCTTGGTTGTCTCTTTGGCAGTGTTGGAGTTCACTAATGGTTTGTAAATAGGCTTCATCTAAGTCCGGACCATACCAAACGATGTTGGGATTATCGATATGAGAAACTTTGATTTCATCGAGATTTTCGATTTTGTGTACTTCTTCGACAATGCCTTTGTCGTTCGGGGGTAGCACTTGTGCGCCATGTCCCCAATAAACTTTGAATCCGTTATAAACCGCAGGGTTATGTGATGCCGTGATCATAATTCCAGCCTGACAGTGCTTGAATCGGGTACCAAAAGAAACCATGGGCACCGGCCGCAAATCTTGGTTAATGTAGGCACGAATTCCATTTCCTGCTAAGACGCGAGCCGCCTCTTCGGCAAAAAGTCTTGAATTGAGGCGAGAGTCATAGCCAATCAGAACAGAAATAGGCGATTCACTAAATTGCTGTTTCAAAAGGTAGTTGGCTAGTCCTTGGGCTGCACCACGAACAGTATAGATATTCATTCTGTTTGTTCCAGGCCCCATAAGACCGCGCATCCCACCTGTTCCGAACCTCAGATTCGTATAAAAGGCATTGACAAGTTCTTGCGGTTCATGATCCATGAGATCTTGAACGTGAGCTTTTGTTTGCTCATCAAAATTACCTTGAAGCCATTTTTCCACATTCTTTTTTGTGGTGGCATCTAACGAAATTGCCATCATATCGGATTCCTTTGATTCAACGTCATCATAGTGGTGCCAAGGTTACGGAACGCACGACCCGCAGCGTCATCTCCGTTGTGAAAAGCTGATGGGTAACCATCGTCTCCACCCCGCCGAATTGCGGGAATAAGCGGAATGCTCTCTAACAACGGGACACTGTACCTGTGGGCTAACTCTTGTGCCTTTCCTTCGCCAAATATAGAGTATGTATCGCTTGTACCAGGGACAGTAAAACCCGCCATGTTTTCGACGATCCCCATGAGGGGAATCTTGAGCTGATCAAAAGCGTGAATCGCTTTGATTGCATCGAGTATCGCCACTTCTTGCGGCGTCGTGACGATGATGGCTCCGTCGATTTTTAAAATTTGGCTTAGAGATAAGGGGACATCTCCAGTACCGGGCGGCAGGTCTATGAGTAATAGGTCTAACTCCCCCCATTCTACAGCGGAAACCATTTTTTGCAACATGCCATGTAGCATGGGACCACGCCACAAAATTGAACGAGATTCCTCTAAAAAGAAGCCAATTGAGATGATTTTGATCCCAAATTTCTCAAAAGGAAGAAATTTTTCTTTTCCCTCTCCATCAAAAATAATTTGGGGACTTAACTCTCTTAACCCAGTCATGATAGGGATTGATGGGCCGTAAAGATCTGCATCTAAAACCCCTACGGAATACCCCAATCTCCCAAGCGCTACAGCTAAATTCACGGTGACTGTCGACTTCCCGACGCCCCCTTTCCCAGAACCAATTACAAGAGTTTGATTTGCAAGAACTTTCATCTATTTTCTCGGCGTGGAAACCTCGGGCTTTAGACCGAGGAGGAAACGCCGCCTCCTTTAATTATAAATTGTACATATTCGTAACCGTCTGCTTGGAATAGTCGCTTACAGTATCTTGCATGTACACCTTGGACCGTTTGCGAAGATGTCTTGATGTTAAAATTTCCAGACGATCGAACAGACACCTTTCCAATATGTGTTCCGGCTTTCTTTCCTTTAGGAACAAATGCATGCACTCTGTCTCCTGTCTGAAATCCATTAACGCGCTTTTTGCTTTTTGCTAATGTTCTTGGAAAGCCGTAGCGGTCAACTCTACACATTTGCCGTGAACCTCTTCCTGTAGCTGAGATTTCTAAAATCGAGAATATTTCGGAAAGTGTAACGCTTTCTCCGCTTTCTCCAACACAAGCTGCATCTATCCAGTGATCTTTTTGGTATCCTTGGAGAAAGCGATTATATTTAGTCATTCCTCCGCTCCAGAATGTTATCGGCAATTCTAGAGTCCTTAAAGCATTCCCTATGGCAATACGTGTTGCATTAACCGCTGCCGTGTCGCAAAGAGATAATCGGTTCTTTTTCTGAAATTTAGATAAAACTCCTGGTTTACTCTTCAGAAACTCTTGGACAGATTGATTGGATTTTTTCTCATTGCAAGGCCGGCAACAGATTGTTAAGTTGGATACAGCGCTCACTCCTCCACGGCTTTTTGGAACAATGTGATCTATTTCTAGGCGGACATCTTTAGCATCGCAATAAGCACAGGTTCTCCCCCACTTTTCTAAAAGATATTCTCGAATTTCGTATCCAAGTAATACTCCCTGTTGATACTGAATGCCAGATATTTCAGGATTTTGCATTTTTTGTGTATCAAAACGGACAGTTTCTACAGCGATAGATGAAATCGGAACAAAACGTTGAAGTTTTTTTGCCCACTGATGAACGTTACCTACTCGAGACTGCAAGGAAGGGGGGAGCCAACCTTTCGGCCTTGTTCGGTTATCAAACCGAGGCTTTCGATAACGAGTGTTACGAAATCGTCTTCCTCTTCTCAATGCCCTTCTAGAATCAAGAGCATTTCTCACTGCAAGTCCTCTATGATGTAGGTTTGATGCCCAAATCACCTTTCGTCCCTGTTTAAATTTAGCAACTAATGCGATTCCTGAAATTCTGCTACCAGGATCCACTTTTAGTTCCGTTTCTTGCATGGCACCCTCCTCACGAGCAAAAAGTATAATCGTGAATGGGTATCGTCTAATGACAGCCGCTTTTCCCTTGCTTAAAAGCTCTCTTGCTCTTGATGGTTTGCAAGGCATTAGCGGTTTTTTGTTTTTGTCTATAACTAACACTCGCATGTTCTTTTTTCCTTTTTGCGGTTACCCGCCAATCTCCGGTTTCCCGGGTAATGGTCTCCTCGCCAATGTTATAGAGCGGTTTATATATGAGCAGCACTGGCTTAACCTCTTACACCTGTTTAACCACTCACCGCAGAGCGTGGGACTGGAGAAGCATCCCACGGTGCCTATGTATTCGCTCCTAACGTAGTTTCCTCGTGGAAACTAAGGCTGGTCAACATAAGGCTCATACAAGCCTTCCCCTTTAGGGGAGGGTAGTTGACCAATGTTCGTAATCGAGTTGTTCGTTCAGTTTCTCGTCAATTTCTTCGTAGGGGACCGGATCCCCTTTCTGAATCCCTTCGCATTCAAGAGCGGCCTTGTCCCAAGCCTCTTTAGAGGATAAGTTTTGTATCCACCATGGGTAAGTGCGGCATTGTGTAGGACGTATGGAGTATATTTGGCACTTCTTGTCTTTTAGGAAAATGCAATCAAATGTTTTGGGATGCTCGAGCAATGACCACCGATCTCCCACTTTCCTAAGATACTTTTGGACAAATTCATCGAGGGAAAGTTTCAGGTATTGAGCTATGGCCACAATTTCCTCTTCATTGACCCATGTGTATCCTGGAGCTCCCGTGCAGCATTTTCCACATTCAGTGCATTGAAATTTCAAGCCATCCTTGTACCAAGGATCAAATATTTTTTTGGGGTTATGAGCCATTGTCCTTTAACATTTGACGGATTCCCGCAACGATAAAAAGAACGAGAAAAACTCCGCAAACAATCCCCACAACCGTAACTTCTGTAATCAAATTTCCAAGTATGGCAAATTGCATACTGACCTCCATTGTTTGGTGTTAATATTATACGATTTAAAGATAAGTTTCATCATGAAAAGGATGAAAAAGTTTTTTATCGTTTTTGTCCTTTATGTCGTTTATGTCCTTATAATTTTATATTGCATCATTTTAAATATCTTTGTTATAATTGTCCATAAATCCCCATAAAACAAAGGATCTATTATGCCAAAGCAAAGAGAGCACTGGGGTTCTCAAATTGGTTTTATATTAGCAGCTGCCGGATCAGCGATTGGACTTGGAACTTTATGGAAATTTCCCTATGTGACGGGGGAGAATGGCGGCGGTCTCTTTGTTTTTATTTATGTCTTTTGCATTTTCTTTGTAGGTGTCCCCTTATTTATTGCGGAATTGATGCTGGGCCGTCGTGCGCAGAGGGGGGCTGTAGGTGTATTTGCAAGTCTCTCCAATGATTCCACTGTGTGGAAGGCTGCTGGTTGGTTGGGAGTTTCGGCTTCCTTTCTGATCATGTCCTATTACAGTGTTTTGGCAGGATGGGGACTAAATTATATTTTGATGTCACTCAATCAGTTTTGGGTCGGACGATCTCCGGGTGAAGTCACACAGATATTCGAGGTCTTGGAATCTTCTGGCGATATCACCCTCTTTTGGCAAGCTGCGTTCATTGCTTTAACTGTGGGATTGGTTCTTCCAGGAATCCGTCATGGGATCGAGTATTGGAGTCGATTTATGACGATAGGATTGCTTGTTCTGTTAGTCGGACTTTGCTTTTATAGCATCACTTTGGACGGTTTTCCACAGGCTGCGCAATTTATATTTTATCCTGATGCCTCTGAATTAAAACCTTCGGGTTTTTTAGAAGCGCTAGGACTCTCTTTTTTCACTTTAAGCTTGGGACAGGGAGTCATGTTGACTTATGGAAGTTATTTGAGACGTGAAGACGACATTCCTAAAACAGGTTTGATTGTTGGTTCTATGATTCTTTTGGTTGCATGTCTCGCTTCCATGACAATTTTCCCAATCCTCTTTACTTTTGATCAACCCCCACAATCAGGTCCAGGGCTAGTTTTCAAAGCACTTCCTTTGCTGTTCGCAAAATTGCCGGGAGCGTTAATTATCTCGACAACATTCTTCACTCTATTTGTGTTAACAGCGTTAACTTCTGCCATGCCTTTAATCGAAGTTGTCGCGGCAAACTTTATGGATCTTTTTGGTTGGTCACGAAAAAAAGCTGTGCTCATTGTGGGAATCGCCGCTTTTGTTTTCGGTATTCCTTCTGCCCTCTCAGGATCCACTTATCTTTTCAGTAATTGGGATGAACTTTACGGAAAGACCTTCTTTGCTACAGTTGATGGGCTCGTTTCCAATTGGATTATTCCGATCGGTGGATTCATGACAGTCATTTTTACTGGCTGGTTCTTAGATACTTCTATGCTTCGGCAGGAGTTCGAGACCGGCTCAGCCTTTAAATGGTTGTGGGGTCCGTGGGTCTTCTTTATTCGATGGGTCGCCCCCATTGCCATCATTGCCATTCTCTTACAAATGGGTGGCCTTGTGAATTTTGACGTTTTAGTTCAATAATCTAACACTCAATGCTTTAAGTGCTATAATTTCGTTTTATTTTCAAAAAAAAACTTGAATTTATCAAACATACCCCCTAAATGTTGAGCTATAAGCACTTTTGAATCTTTTTTGATGACGAAGTGTAGAGAGGGGGCATCATGATCCGTGACGTTGATAATACGTTGATTTTGATTGAAAAGGTTTCGGAGAGTCTTAATTCTTTGGCAACAGTTAGAAAAAAATATTACTATTCCTACGACAAATCAAATAGAACTTTTTACGAATCTGGTTCAGCATTAGTCAGCCTTCTCGATTCAACAGTTGGTAGAGGTTTTGCTGTAGGTTTTCAGGGATTTTGGCGGACAGTCACGTGGGATAGTCACGACTATCTTGTGGAAGGATTGGGATTAGTTGAAGATTCAGTGCGGAAGGTACTGAGGTGTGTGGGTGAATTGGCGTTTAGAGATGATATGGACTATCACCAGCGTGCATCCTTAATTGAAGGGATTCATAAATTACAAGTCAAAGTGGATTATGCGGCAGCAGGAGTTTTGAAGCTTTTGACGACCTATGACAGCCAGGATTATAAAAAAAGGAAGCTTGTCAATTACCAAAAAATATTCAAAACAGATTTACCTCAGCGCATCAAAGAATTGCACGAGCATATGATTGAGCAAACTGTGAAGGAAGAGTTTTACATCAAACAGCGCTATTTATCCCAAGAGCAAGAAAAACAGTTTTCTGAAGATCGTCAGGCGCGCATGATGTTGGCAGCGCGGAATGCGAGTCGGATCCGAGAAGCCGCTCATAATCGTCTTGAAGCAAGTATGATGAGAAGAAAAAGTAAGGTGGATCCTTTTACGGGTCTTTCCGCATTGGATATTGAGAAATTAAAGTCCTTTCTTTCGGTCAACAAACTGAAATTAAATAATCTTCTTGAAAGACAGATAGAAAAAGATAAGCTCAATCCTTTTTTATATTTGCGGCCTCATATCACAGGGTTCTTATGGTCGGTCCAATATTTTCACGATAAAGTGGTGATTCATTTAAAAAGTTCAAAAAAGAAAGGCCGTAAAGGGAAGCAACTGAAAGAGGGGTCGTTTAAGAAAGTTTCTAAGTCGGTACAGTTGACAGAAGAAGGATTTGGGAAAATTTTAGCGAATGGAGTTTCTGTGATTACGGACAACCCCACTGCGAAAGATACAAAATTGCAACACATGCGGGAAGTGGCAGATAACGAGAGACACTTTTTGATGAAGTATCGAAAAGAACGGGGAATTGTTCGAGTTAAAAACTTGTCTCGATATTTTTCAAAAGACAAAAAAGTTGAAAAGCAAGCTATCTTGATGAAGTACTATAACCTAGGAGATCTTCTCAGATACATTAAAAGGGAAGATTTAACATTGACAAGGGTTGAAAAGAACGAGATCTTGTTAGATGTCCTCTATGGTCTTCGTTTGATCCATAGTGACAATGCAGTGCACCTCGATATCAAACCAGATAATATCCTTCTCGAAAATACTTCAAAAATTGCCCAAAAGAAAGGGATTTGTGCCGCGATTTGCGACTTCGGTTTTTGCAGTTACCTGAGCGAACAGGTGAGTGCGGCAGGCACAATCTTTTATATGTCACCAGAAATTGTAGAAAGTCTGTACAGAGGAGAGACTGAAGAGGGAACCATGGTGGGTCCCCCTTCAGACATGTGGTCTGCTGGAGCTACTTTCTGGCTCTTGTTTACCGGTGAGCGGACTCCCTCTATGAAATATTTAAAGGAGAAAAAGAAACTCAAACCAGGTGTGATTGATATTATGCAAGATGAAAATGGGATTCCAGAACCGGAAAAGGATACTGCTGAACATCTTATTTGGAGAATGATGCGTCCCAGGCCTAAAGACCGCGTCACTTCTACCGAAGCTTTGGAAATCATGCTGAAGTTGATGGGGAGAGAGGTGAAATAAAATAGTACCTTCTCTTTCCACTGGAATCTTTTATTCCTAATCTATATGTTAATCGTTTATTTTGTTTGATAGGAGGTTGTCTTTATGTATGGTCTCTTTGAATATCCTACTTTGCGAGTGTTAAATAACACACATCAATCACGAGAATTACGTGAATCTTTTGATGATCTTCTTGGATTAGGTTATTTTGGCAAACAGGTGAGTGATTTTTCTTCAGAAGAGGCGGTTGAAGAGATCTGTATTTCTGAAGACAAACTAAGAGTATTTCACAATCACGGGATTACTGATTCCGAAGCCAAAATTCTGACCAAAATCATCCAAGAAAGTATTCCTTTGTGGAAAAGCTTTGGTTTTGAACAGAAATACATTCGGAAAAGGGAACGAGAATATCGATGCTTGCCCCGCTCTTTGTTTTACGTATTGAATCATGATGAGATCAAAGTCTACATTCAGTGTAAGAAATTCAACATTCCCATCGTGGGCTCGGGACTTGATATGGTGTACACAAAATCTTTTGAATTTTTTTCTGAGAAGACCCTTGTCACCTCAGCCATCACTTTGAGAAATACTGAATTTAGTCCTGGAAAAATCAGAACCGTGGCCGCAAAAAGAAATTTAGCCTGTAAATTGAAGAATGTGTTCGGTGTCCTGAAAGGAGCAAAAAACATTGTCGAGCTGATCCATACCCACGATTACAGGAATAAATATGGGATTCCAAAGGTCGGATTTTGGTTTGAATATTGTGAGCTTGGTGATCTTGAAAAATGGCGGAAAGAGGGGAATTTATTAACCAAAAGAGATGTCTATCAAATCCAATCTGATGTGATTAGTGGGATTGAATTCCTACACAATCACCGATTATGTCACTTTGACATCAAGCCATCAAACATTTTCCTTTGTCGGGATGAAAATGGCCAGATTAGAGCCAAGGTTGGAGATATGGGGTTTGCGGCTCCACCTGAAGAATTCAATGGAGCGGGGTCGCCTCTCCACTTGGCTCCGGAATACTGGGAGCTTTATACTGAAAAGAAGGAAAATAAATACAAACAACTGGATGGTTATAAACTTGATATCTGGGCATTGGGAGATCTCTTTTGGCAGTTTATCCATGGAGAACAGTTTATCCCTGAAGTGAGGCATCAAGAAATTCTTGCTTTGGAAGAAGTGAAATCATTTCTGGCGCTAAGATCAGAATTTCTTGAAAGAGAGTATCCTAAGGTCCCAAAAGGAGCCGATAGCCTGAATAAATTGACCATTGAGATGATCCAAAAGGACCCTGATAGTAGGCCTAGATCGATCAATGCGATACACTCTCGTTTTCAAAAATTTCAGCTTAATACAAAAAATAATGGTCTTTCAGTGGATAACCTTTGCCAAAGGTTTGAAAGCTCTTGATCAATAACCTCTATTTAGGGTATTCTATTGGCATTAACCCTAGTAAATCACATCATATGACGAATAGCGTCATTGAGATGAGAAATTGGAATTTAAAATTTTTTATAACAAGGAATGAGCATGGCTCGAGTAAGAGTTCGTCCCGGTGAACCGATTGACAAGTCGCTGCGATCATTAAAGAAAAAATTAGATAAAGAAGGCGTGATGAAAGCTGTCAAGGCGCATCGTTTTTACTTAAAGCCATCGGTTAAGAAGCGTGCGAAGTCAAAAGCTGCGAAGAAATACCAACGACAACGATAGATCAATCGCTTCTCTCTGGAATATTCGTCCAAAAAAATTGCAAAGTCGAGCTTAAGACGCTAATTTTAAAACATTATTTGATTTTAGCGTTACTTTGTTAAAAACCAGTAAATAAAACCTTTAACCTCCTATTTAGTATGGCTGATTATTACGATCTTCTCAAGATTTCGAAAGACGCGACACAAGAACAAATTAAGAAGGCTTATCGTAAGAAGGCCTTGAAGTACCATCCTGATAAAAATCCGGATGATCCTGATGCTGAAGCGAAGTTTAAGGAGATTTCTGAGGCTTATGAAGTCTTGAGTGATGAAAACAAGCGTCACATGTACGATCAGTATGGAAAAGCGGGACTTGAGGGTGCTGGTTTTCCTGGAGCTGGAGCTGGAGCCGGATTCTCCTCTATGGACGAAGCTCTTCGCACCTTTATGGGGGCCTTTGGGGGGATGGGGTCAGACAACATTTTTGACTCATTCTTTACTGGTGGAGGTATGGGGCCTGGGCAAGGCCGATCTCCTCGTCAGCAAGGATCCAGCAAGCGGGTCAAAATTACAGTTTCTTTTGAGGAAGCAGCAAAGGGAGCTGATAAAGAGCTTGTCATCGCCAATAACATCACCTGTACAACCTGTAAAGGATTTGGTGCCGCTTCGACGGATAGTGTGAAGACATGTACTCGTTGTAAGGGTCACGGTCAGATTTTTGAGCAGCGCGGATTTTTTAGCATGTCCATGACTTGTCCGGAATGTCAAGGGGAAGGTCAAGTGATCAAGGACCCTTGTAAGACATGTCGTGGTCAGGGTGTCACCAAAGAAAAGCAGCATGTGAAAGTTCATATTCCAGCTGGAGTTGACAGTGGCATGCGTCTCAAGGTGTCGGGATATGGAGATGCTGGAATTGGGGGTGGTCCTCCGGGTGATCTTTACGTTTTCATCAATGTGCAGCCGCATGAAATTTTTGAAAGGGTCGGAGATGATGTCATCATTGATCTTCCGATTTCATTCCCTGAGGCCTCTTTGGGTTGTAAGAAGGAAGTGCCTTCAGTTATTGGGCATACTTGTCGTTTGACAATCCCTGACGGAACGCAAAATGGTAAGGTGTTTCGTGTGAGAGGGGAAGGATTCCCCAATGTTCATGGTTCTGGCAAGGGTGATTTGCTGGTCAGGGTTTTTGTGGAGACACCGACGAGGCTCAGTTCTGAGCAGAAAAAGTTGCTGGGAGAGTTTGCCAAATCGGAGGGACCTAAGAATCTTCCTAAGGGTAAAAGCTTCTTTGATAAGATCAAGAACTTCTTCGCCCCAGAATAGCCAATTAGCCGCAGATAAACACAGATTTTCGCAGATTTCCTTTAGCACTTTCAAGACAAGTCTCCTCAAACAAGGTTGCCATCTTTATAAAATCTTAATTTAGATGTGCTACTATTATTTTTAATTAAAAGGGAGGTATAATATGTTGCCAATAACTAAAGTAGATACTAGTTCATTAACAAATGCAGAATTTTTTGTTCAAAAAACTCAAAATTTAGTCCTCATGACAACGAGAATTGCTCTTCAGACGTTGATTCTTAATCATTCTAAAAGCGCTCGTGATTTTTATGATGGTATCATTCAACCTAAACTGAATGAAATAACGGAATTGGATGAAAGATCCCAAACATTCTTTTCAAAGATGATGGCGCCGGTCACATCTGGGTTTGACGCTTTACCTGGAATGGAGAATGGGTTTCACCGGTTTCAAACTGAATTGGGAATCCCGAATATTAAGGCGAAATATCTTGAAGCTATCGCTCTTGATCCTATCAAAGCTTTGATCATAGAGCTAGATGATCGCAACCCTTCAATTATTGATGACGTCAACGCGTCATAATAATCTCCGGACGAGATGTAAAGTCCCTCTCGTCCCATTTTTTTAGTTTCTTTCTTACGACATCAGGCTATTAAATCTCAAAAAAAGATATACTTCTTTCAGACAATTGTGAGAAACGATTCATTGCCATCTGCATTGCAATCATATTATCGACTGTCATTGCACCTCCACTACTCAGTTTATTCCGTATATTATTCACATCATTTAGAGCAACTTGACGAGCAAATTGAATTTGAGTATTCATCGTACACCTATCAGTATTTACCTGAGTCAAGTTTGTCAAATGGGATAATTTTTCATGAGCATGATATGGAGTCATTTCTTGCCATCCGCTTATATCAAGAGATGTGATCGTAGCAGGAATCTCTTGAAAAGTATCATCGGTCACCCCTGATAGAATTTTGAGATGTTGAATGCGAGGACATAGCTTGACGAACTTAGTTAACACTCCTGGTGAAAGATGCACATTTGACAAATCGAGTTTTTCTACAGTATTTAAAATTTCTTTGTCTCTTTCGTTCAAGACCTCTTCACTTAAACCGTGTTCAATGAATTTATTCATCACCCGTTGAGTCCTTTGGTCAAGGGGTAATTTTGTAGATAACAGAAATTCATCTTGAGCAATATCAGAAAGTCTGCTTTGTAGGCCTATGAATAAAGTTTTGATTTGTTCATAGTCGAGGTTATTAATGATCGTTAGAATGATCTCTTCAGGAAGATTCTCAAGAGAAATCCCTCTGGCATGCAACCTCGCCTGCCCGATGGCTTCTTTTAACTCATTTTCTTCAACGTCAGAAATAATCCCTTCTCCGAGAATATTTTCGACTTTTTGAGTGACATCTTCTAATTTTGCAGAATATTCTGAAAAACTTGATTCATTGAGTTCTCTAAAATTACAGTGATTGATATTCTCAAAATGTATTTTGATATCAGAAACAAGCGATTGGATCTTATCGGGGCTGCTATCTGTAATGGAAGCGATTTCCTCGATATCGCGATTAATGCGATCTATAGATTGATTAATGGTTGGCTCCATAATATACCTCCTGGTAATCATTGAATGAGTAAGCAAATCGCATGCCACGTCATAAAATCCTGTTTATTCTTTTATCAGGTGCTAATAACGAGACTTTCGCTCTTTTTTAACCGCGAAGAACGCGAAGAACGCGAAGAACGCGAAGAACGCGAAGA
>JAAKFL010000033.1 GCA_011065065.1 Chlamydiota bacterium
ATTCTATATTGCGCATCAGGGCCGCAGGCCTGGTAGCGAAAGACCATCAAGAAGACAGCGAGCAAGTCGTGACTTCATCGCTATTTCCTTGATGAAATAAGCCAGTTTTTGGAGTGCGCAGGCAAGCCTGCGCACTCCAAAAAATGGTTTAAAATGAACAAGACATCCTGTTCATCCTGACCATCCTTTTATCCTGTAAAAAAAAACACAAGAGATCTGAGGCTCAAAAACCCGCTATCCGATATCGGCTTCCCAAGAACGCAAGAAAGATAAAATATCATTCTTAATGGGCTTCTTCTTCAGAAAATCCATCATTTTAGAATCCCGACTCAAATGAGCTATCTTCGCAAGAAGATTCAAATGACGTTTGTCATCACAAGCGAAGAGGAAAAAGAGTGTGTGAACCGGCTCGTTATCCAAAGCTCCAAAATCAATGGGCTCCTTTGGAAAAACAACAGCCACTGCATCATAATGGGTGTTGAAGGTAATTTCACGAGTATGCGGAATCGCAATCCCGTGATTTAACCCTGTGGGCATCAAGTTTTCACGGTCCAACAAGAGATCAGTCATAAGATCGGGATCAAATCCCAGCTGCTTGCAAAGAATCTCCGAAGAATTTCGAATGATCTCTTCTTTATTAGATCCAGGAACATCGTGATAGACACCCCCTTTATGGATCGCACGGAAAAGAGCGTATTGTTTGATTCCACGAGAGGGGTGTTTGTGTTCATCACTGTCCTGAAGAATATTGAATTCTTTTTCGGTCTCCAGCTCATTGCGAACAATCCAGTCCTCCACTTCATTACGATTGAAGCGATATTCTTCATTCAGTTGGTAAGCAGGAATTTTCCCATCAGAAAGCCAGCGTCGAATGGTGGATTCGGATACATTTAGTAAATCGGCCACATCTTCAATCTTAAGGTCCATGGTGTCTCCTTCCTAAAACCCTTCAAATAGTTTGACAACCTCTTCCGGAGATTTTGCATTCAGAATTTTCTTGCGACGCTCCTCGTCCTTCAGCGCTAAAGTGAGACTAGAAAGGATTTGGAGGTACTCGGTTTGTTTATCATCCGGCCCTCCAATCAAAAATACCAATCTCACGGGATTGTTATCCAACGCATCCCAGTCCACACCTTTATCTAAAATCCCAACTGCAATAAAGAAATCGTCATATTCTTGTAATTTTGCATGCGGAATGGCAACTCCCATCCCAATGCCTGTCGTCACTATCTTTTCCCTTTCAATAATCGCATCAAAGAGAGATTCATTATGATCAACTTTCCTCTCTTTGACAAGCGTGTCCACAAGGGATTTGATGACATCATCACGGCTTTTGCCATTGAGAAAGATGATCATTTTAGGATCGAGATAGTGTGAAATCGTAACCATAAGCTCTTCTTTTCCGAACAACAAATTTAGCATTAATTAACGCCTGTATGACCAAAACCACCCGTTCCCCGTACAGTGACTTTAAGTTCTTCGCACTCGACAAAATGAGCGCGGGTAACGGGAGTTAAAATCATTTGGGCAATCCTCATATCAGGGGTCACAACAAAATCTCTTTTGCCGTGATTAATCAAAATCACTCTCACCTCGCCGCGATAATCTGAATCGATTGTCCCAGGCGTATTCAATACGGTAACTCCATGTTTCAACGCCAGTCCACTTCGTGGACGAACCTGAATTTCATAGCCAAGGGGAATGGCAAAACGAAGTCCTGTCGGAATCAAGGCCGTGCTACCAGGTTCAATAGTAATCGGTTCGTCTATGTGGGCTCTTAAATCGGCACCTGCTGCCTCTAATGACGCATAGGAGGGAATCTTTTCCTTGTCTTCAGCGGTGGTGAGAACTTCGATGACTTCTTGCATGTGCTTTTTCCTCAGTGTGATATGATAACTTCTGGGTTTTATTCTCGGGTTGAGCTAAAGGTGTATCTCATTGCCATCGGTCGTAAAGATGGTTCGCGTTGACGAATCTGATGGGGAGCAGAGGAATCTTTTTCCTCTTTATGTCCCCTTTCATTGCCGGTTATGTACTGCAACAGTTGTGAAAGTTTCTTTTTCAGCTCATGTCTCCTCACAATACAATCAATCATTCCATGTTGCAAGAGAAATTCTGATTTTTGAGCTCCTTCCGGAAGCTTCTCCCCAATGGTCTGTTCGATCACGCGTGGTCCGGCAAAACAGATTAATGCTCCCGGCTCAGCGATAATGATATCCCCCAACGAAGCAAAAGAGGCTGTGACTCCTCCCGATGTCGGGTTTGTTAAAATAGAGATATAAGGAATTTTTTTTTCGTGAAGTTTCGCAAGTGCTGCAGATGTCTTGGCCATCTGCATCAAAGAAAAAATGGACTCTTGCATACGAGCTCCGCCCGAAGCTGTGACAATCACCAGGGGGAGCCTTGTGTGGAGCGAATACTCGATAAGTAATGTCAACCGTTCACCAACCACAGATCCCATCGAACCGCCCATGAACTTAAAGTCCATTATCCCCAAAGCAACACGCTGTCCCTCAATTTTGCAGGTCCCAACACAAACAGCTTCGTTCCGCTCAGATTTTCTTTTAGCTTCAGCAAGTCTTTCTTCGTAAAGCTTGCTGTCTTTAAATTTCAATGAATCAACAGGACTGATGTCCCCAAAAAGTTCTTCAAATGACCCCTCGTCCACAAGTACATTCAACCGCTCAAGTACAGATAAACGATAGTGATGGTCGCATTTGGGACAACAATTGAAATTTTGTGATAGCTCGTTGACATGGATAAGGTCATGACATTCAGTGCATTTAAGCCAGCCGCTGAAGCCATCCTTTTTAGAAGTCCGTACCTTAATTTTTGGTTTGTCGCGAGAAAACAGTCTCATAATCAAAAATATAAGTTAATCTCGACTTTGTACAAAGTCGAGTTAATGCTAGTTGCCCCAATTGTAGTAGATTGGGCCTCAATGCGCAATAGGTAAATCTCGAAGGGACTCTATTGAAAATTAACTGGGGTAGGCAGTTAAATGAAATTTTAATTGATATATACAGGGGTCAAAAGACCCCTAGTACTCTGTATCAGTTAAGACTTTGCTTTTTGGTATCGTTCGGCTACGTTTTGCCAGTTCACAACTTTCCAAATCTCTTCAAGATACTTAGGGCGTGCGTTTTTGTAGACCAAGTAGTAGGCGTGCTCCCACACGTCAATTCCCAGAAGGGGAATCAGCCCTGTTTTGCATAGGGGGTCTTGATTGGCACATGTCGCAATTTCCAAACGGTCTTTGGCTTTGTTGTAACCAAGCCATCCCCAGCCAGATCCCTGGATTGGTCCTGTTTTTCCGTTGAATTGAGAAATGAAATTCTCCAGTGAACCAAAATCTTGGTTGATGGCATCAGCCAGTGCGCCACTTGGAGGAGTCCCACCACCTGCACTAGGTGAGGCTAAATTTGTCCAAAAAATGCTGTGGTTCAGATGTCCACCACCATTAAAGTTAATAGCAGATTGTAGATTGATCTCCGCAGCTAAATCATTCTCTTTTTCAGCTTGCTCATATTTTTCGAGGGCAGCATTGAGGTTGTTTACATACCCCTGATGGTGCTTGTTGTAATGCAGGTCCATGATCTCAGCGCTGATCACAGGTTCGAGAGCATTCAGCTCGTATGGAAGTTTTGGTAATTCATGCTTTTGGGCCATATGTTATCTCCTCTTTTAGGAAGTATCATCGCGTATTTTTTGATTTGTGGCAAGAGATGCCTTGTAAATTTAACCGCGAAGATCGCGAAGATCGCTGAGATTTTTCTTTTCTTCGCGCGTCTTCGCGATCTTCGCGGTTAAAAAAAAGTTAAAGAATCTTGAAATTCAAAAGGTTTTCTTTTGTAACTGGACCAATTGGCGTGAGGATTTTGTCCATGGGGAGCTCACCGTACGCTTCGATGAACCCCTGGACTGTTGAGGGACTAGTAAAAATAATTTCATCAAAATCCTCTAAGTCAGGAAGAGGATCCGGCTTCACCGTGACCGTGTCATAAAGGACATATTCAAAAAAGGGATGTTGATTTTGTTCCAAATAGTTGGGAATGACTCTCCTCGATAATGCAGAATGGGGCCACAAAAAATACGGCTTCTTTAAATTTAAGGATTCTATGAGCTCTATCAACCCTTCCGATGTTTCCACTTCGGGAACTAAAACATTTTCAATTCGCTGTTTATGAAGTGATGATTGCGTCTTTTCCCCAACTGCCAACCAAGTTTTCCCCTCGATCAACAGACGGTTAGGTAAATATTGAACGAAAATGTCTACTGTTGTTTGACTGGTGAAAATCAGGTGAGTTGCGTATGCAAGTTTTTCAAATAGAGGATCCAAAAGGGGTCGGGGTTCAATTCGAATTAAGGGGCAATGGAAAATGTCTTGGCCTTCAGGAGGCCTTAACCCTGTATAGAAGCGGCGCATCGGCACTCCAAACATGAAAATAACTCTTCCATCTCCTGATCTTCTTCTCGTGCTAAGACTGCAAGCTTTCCTTGTAATGGGGGTGTTTCACCGGGGAGGCGTATTCGATTGAGGTGGGTTAGGTTTAAACGAATGAGTGCTGCCTCGGCCAGGACGACACCATCAACTGTATCGAGTTGTTGCAGCCTTTGATGGATGGTTCCTCGGAGATCTGTAAATGTGAAATCTGAACGGAGTTGTAAGACGGCTGCTTCGCGTCTTTCAGACGAGGTGGCAATGAGGGCTCCAGGTGATAAGGTTTCTAGGGTTTCGCCGTCACGTAATACCAAAGAGTCCCCATCATCAATTCCGTGTGTGAGGGCGATGATTTTCAATCCTTTTGGGAGGGGATCAGGAAGATCTTTAGCAGAATGAATGGTGATGCGACAGTCGTGATTGAGAAGTTGCTCATCGAGCTCACGGGTAAAAAAGTCTGTTTTTTCCAGCCCTCGTAATGAAGTCTTTAGGTCTTGGTCGCCAGTTGTTTTCAGGGTCTTGAGTTCAAAAACGATGTGGGGATGGGTCTTACGGAGCTCTTGTAAGACTTCTTGAACTTGAACTTTGGATAAAGGAGACTCACGTGCTCCTACTTTAATCACAGACATTTGCTATTAATTTAGCAGGGAATGTGAATTCAATCAATTAGATTTAGTTATTGTAATGTCCACTGTATAGGTCATTCATCTTATGACTGTTTAGAAATCCATCCAACTGTCATCGTCAGGGTTATCAAACTCTTTATCATCTTCAGTTTGTTTTTCTAAATCTTCTTTTCTTTTGGCTATTCCTTGTCGGAAAGCTTCAGCAGCCTCTCTCATCTCAGCTCCCGACTCTTTTGTCTCGATATTTTTAAATTCAGCATCCAACTTATTTAACTTAGAATTGTATTCTTTAAAAATAATAGAGTCTTTCTCAGTTTTTGTTAGTATGGTTTTTATTTCTGAAATTTGCGCCTCTAAAATTCTCTTTTGTTGTTCAGCTTTCATCTCGTCAGGGGGTAGTTTTTTGAGTTTCTTATCATCAAGCAGTGCCTTTGAAAATTTATTGATTTCAATTTGTTCGATCGTTTTTATTCTTTCAAATACTTGTTTTTTTGCCACATCGGCTAAATCTTCTTGTGATCTTGTAGGTTCTTGAGTTGTACTTTTTGGTGTTGTAGGATTTAATAGTTCTTCAATTTGCTGTTCTTTTGCTTTGATTTCATCTGCAGTATGAAATTCCGGATTGCTATTCATTTCTTTTATTTCATCTTGTAACAATTTAATTCTTTCTGCTATCTCTGCTTTTGCAGCCTCTTCCTCTTTTCTGTCCTGTTCTGCTTGTATTTTCTCTCGTGCTTTTCTCTTTGCAGCTGCTTTTTCCTGAATCTCCCTTAATGAAATATCTTTGCCACCTTGGGGCTTGGAAACAGCTTTTGAAGTTGTTTGTGTTGGTGCTTTTGGCGCAGCGGTTGTGGTTGATGCTTTAGGTGCTGCAGGTGCTGTAGGTGTTGCGACTGGTATAGGTGCAGCTACAGGTATCGGTGTTGCGACTGGTATCAGTGCAGCTACTGGTATCGGCATAGGATCCCTTGGAGGTAAAAGGGGACCCAATGGCTCCTGAGGTTTATGGTCAGTAGGATTTACTGGATCTCTTGGAGGTAATGGTGGTGGTGAATTCTTTTCGAAGATTTTATGGCAGGTTTGGTAGGTTAAGTAGACTCCTGTACCTCCCCCAATAACACCAGTTCCAATAGCCAACAAAGGAAGAGTTGCGGAAAAGGCAAGGATGATCACCGTTGTCGCGGCAACATTGATTGTTGTTGCAGTTGTATATAAGATGATTTCCCAAGGGAAATCTTTAATCATGATAGTGATTTTGGAGATGGTATTGGAAATCTTCGATTTTTGACTGATAATGGTCGCTTTGATGGGGAGGTTCTTTAGAACGTGCGAGATTTTATTTGGGAATACTCGAGCAATCTCTGGATTTGACGATAATGTTTTTTCCAATGAGAGGATGTCGTTTTCGCAAATTTCAACTTCTAACTTATCAGATTTAAAGAACTCACCGTTCTCAATGAGCCTTAATACATATGCGAGTGAATCCAATTCTTCTGTAGTTACTTTTTCAAAAGATTTGTTTACAATTATTTGAGGCATTTCAGACCGCTTACCGAATCCTGTTGGGATAGGAAAATGATTTTTTTGAGCCTTAATGGAAGGCGTTAAAGAATTATTGTTAATTTCAAGTCGTTTTTGAAAGAGTGTGTTTTGATTAAGAATGTTTATCATTTGAATACTTCCTAAGTTAAGTAGTTAAACCGGAAGTATAAGTCTCAATTTTTAAGAGGAGATAAATGTAAAATTAGTATTTGGTTAATTTTCTTAAGGGAAGTATCCTGTCCATCCTGACTATCCTTCTATCCTGTTCCCATGCGCTAAAAAAACAGGATAAAAGGATAGTAAGGATGGACAGGATATGGTTATTTCCCGATAGGGGTATTTAAGGGGGCTTTAGCGGTAAATTTGAAATCGCCTCTGGAAAAAAAGGGTTGTTTTTGGGATAATCGCCATGTAACACAATAAATCATAAGTTTAGGAGAAAGAAATGTCCGATAAGATCAAACATTTTGATGATACAAATTTTAGCAGTGAAGTGGCCAATGGAATCACTCTCGTTGATTTTTATGCCGATTGGTGTGGTCCATGCCGCATGATGACCCCGGTTATTGAAGAATTTGCCGATAAGAAATCAGGTGAAATCGTCGTTGGTAAGCTCGATATCGATGCCTCTCCTGCGGTCACACAGCAATTCCAAGTGACCTCAGTCCCTACCCTCATCCTATTTAAGGATGGTCAGCCCCTTGGAACGTTCGTAGGGTTAAAAGACCTTCCTCAATTGGAAGAATTAGTGATTTCTTCTCTTCAGAGCGTGTAGTTTTTCTGAATCCAGTGCTAGAGGCTGATAGGAAAATACCCCCGGCTAGTTTTTGGGTCTTTCGGCGCCCTCATGTCAACGAAGTAAATTCCCTACTCTTTAGGAGTATGTGAATTTACTTCGTTGACATGAGGACACCAAAATCCCTCAAAACCTAGCACGGGGGTATTTTCCTATCAGCCTCTAAAGCACTGGATTTTAATCCCTTCTATAACTGATCTTAATCAAGTATTAATCCTTATCCCTTATTATGTTTCTTTACTCAATCAATTAGGAGGTCAAGATGACTAAATTAGCAGAGGGACTAAATAGAGCATTCGTTGTGGCAAGGGATGTTAAGGAAGAAATTGATAACGCAAAAAAACCAGAAAACAAAGTAGGCCAAGCATTCGGCCGTGGCATCAAGTACTATGGTGAAGGTGTGGCTTATATTGCTGTACCATTAGTAGTGCTAGAGGCTGCCACGCTTGCAGGTGGAATATTTACAGGGCCATTTGGCTTATTGCCAGTGATTGCTGCACCAGTTGTTGTGCGATATGCTGTGATTCCTGCCGCAGAAAAAGTGGGTGAGATTGCTGAAAAAGCGACTTATGCATTAGCTGCTCGTGTAGGTTTAGTCTAAACTACTTAATAATAATAGTTTAAGAAGACACAAGTTTCTTGTGTCTTTTTTTATGCTTTTAATTGCCGAATGGCTTCGTAAAGCCCTATCCCGACGGAAGTGGCAAGATTTAAGCATCTTGAGTTTGGAATCATGGGGATCTGGACGCAGCGTTCGGGGTATTCTTCAATGACCCAATCTGGGAGCCCGAAGGTCTCAGAACCAAAAACTAGCTGAGTCTCAGGTGGATACACGACTTCATC
Organism: Chlamydiota bacterium; assembly: GCA_011065065.1. Lineage (GTDB taxonomy): Bacteria > Chlamydiota > Chlamydiia > Chlamydiales > SLFE01 > JAAKFL01. The sequence continues at coordinate 8,249 of JAAKFL010000033.1, forward strand.
GTACATTTGCTCGGCTTTACTCGTAAAAAAGTAGAAAGGCTTCTGTTTTTCGTTAAGATAATTTCTAAGATTCTCAATTTCAGTGACATTAACTCCATCCCAATAATCCAATCCAGCTCGTTTGAGCCATCGGTCATTTGTTTGAAATCCTAATGGTGTGATTAAAGTCAAAGAGCAGCCCGAAACAGCGCAAGTGCGCAAAATATTCCCAGTATTTTGGGGAATTTGAGGCTGAAACAGGATAATTTCGATATTATGATTCATAGTTTAAGAAATTATAGAATATTGGTGATTTCTAATCAAATTGTCTTGGACTTTAAATCTTGAAGGATTAAATGTAGGAATTAAGAGAAGGAGTGGATTATGCACGATAATTCTTTCGAATCAGCTGAAGATGAACTTGAAGAAAATCAAGATTCTACGACTGAATATGAGGGAAAACCCTCTACAGAACCCAGCGGAATTGGTGGTTTCTCTAATCTTTTAAGTGGTCTTCTCACTGGTTTACAAGGACTTGAGTCTACATCTCATGCCAGACCTGGAATTCGTTGTCAGTCAAAAATTACCGGAAGGTCTATTCTCCATTGGGATCAATTGATGAATGTCAGGGAGCTCAATCTCCAATATTGCCCCAACTTGTCGGACAAGGACTTAAAATCTCTTACGAACTTAAGTAATTTGGAAGTTCTCAATTTAACAGGATCTGGGATTACAGGGGACTGTTTCAAATATACAAAAGATTTTACCAGTGTGAAAGAGTTGATTCTTATTGACTGTCCGAATCTTACTGATAAAGGGCTTAATCATTTAAACCACTTTCCAAACCTTGAGGTGATCAGAATATCAGGTTGTAAGATTTCAGGATCATGCTTTAAGAACTGGAAAGGTCTCACACGGTTACGAGAAGTGATGATTTATGGGTGTCCCAATCTTGTTGATAAGAACTTACGCTATTTTGGTGAGTTGAGATCACTGGAAAAGATCGATCTCTCCGGCATTGTGACTTAATTCAGAGTAACTTGACAAAATTTAACGCAAAGAAGCAAAGACACAAAGCTTAATATTTAACTTTGTGTCTTTGCTTCTTTGCGTTAAAAATCTACAAAGTCGTGATGAATTAGTCCACCTCAACACTCACACCCAACTCCAACAACTGCTTATGATCCACAACTGAAGGACTGTTCATCATCAAATCAGCCGCCTTCTGTGTCTTCGGAAAAGCAATGACGTCACGTATGTTTTCCGTTCGGGAAATGATCATCATCAATCGTTCAACACCTAAAGCAATTCCCAAGTGCGGTGGTGTCCCGTATTTAAGAGCGTTGATAAAGAAACCAAAACGATCGTTTAATTCCTCTTCTGATAATTTAAGTATCTCAAATATCTTGTGTTGGAGTTCACTATCATGGATTCGTTGCGATCCAGAAGCAATTTCATATCCATTCAAAACAAGATCATAACTCGATGAACGCACCTTTAAGGGGTCAGAATCAAGCAACGGAATATCCTCCTCAAGCGGGGCAGTGAAGGGATGATGCTCAGTTTCCAATCGGTGGGATTCTGCATCCCATGTCATTAATGGGAAATCGGTGACCCAAAGGAATTCGAAGTGGTTGGAGTCAATGAAGTCTCTGTCACGTGCAATTTTTCGTCTGAGTTGATCCAGCGACAGATTCACTCTTCCTTTGTCATCCGCAATCATAAAGATCAAATCGCCGGGCACACATTTGAAGCGCTCAATCAGCTCTTTTTGCAATTCTTCACTAAAGAATTTGACAATGCTTGAAGACAGTTGCCCCTCTTCTTGCATTTTCATCCACGCTAGTCCTTTGATGCCAAGGTGACCAACAAATTCTGTGTATTGATCAATCCCTTTGCGAGAAATATCAGCTCCGCCTTTCACACAAAGTCCTTTTACAATCCCGCCACCACTGATTTGGTCTTTAAATACACTGAAGTTGGACCTTTCGGCAATGTCGTTGAGTGGCACAAGGGGCATTCCAAAGCGGAGGTCTGGTTTATCGGTTCCATAATTTTCGATACACCAGTCATAGCTTTCACTGCGGAATTTGGAGGAGATATCGATATCTCCACAATCTTTAAACATCTTTCGAAGAAGACTTTCAATTAAGGGAAATAACTCGTCTGTGGTTGAAAAGCTCATTTCAAGGTCAATCTGAGAAAATTCAGGCTGTCTGTCAGCGCGGAGGTCTTCGTCACGAAAACATGGGGCAATCTGAAAATAGCGATCCATTCCTCCAACCATCAACAGCTGCTTGAAGATCTGGGGAGATTGTGGGAGCGCATAAAAGTTCCCAGGATAAATTCGTGAAGGAACGAGGTAATCACGGGCTCCTTCTGGTGTCGATTTTCCTAGAATCGGCGTGGCGATTTCGAGAAAGCCTTCTTGATCTAAATAGTTGCGCACAGAAAGCATGGCCTTGTGGCGTGTGATGAGTTTGTCTCCAATTTCACCTCGACGCATATCCAGGTAACGGTACTTGAGCCGGATCTCTTCATTGACCTGAATCATTTCGTCACAAACTGAGAAAGGGGGTGTCTTGGCTGTAGATAACACCTCCATCTCCGAAACCATCACTTCAATCTCACCAGTATGCATATTCGGATTTTTCATCCCTTCCGCCCGGGGAATGACTTCACCTTTGATCGCGATCACATATTCTGAACGCAATTTTTCCGCTTGAGTATGACATTCAGGATTTTTATCAGGATTGAAAACCAACTGAGTTAACCCAAAACGGTCTCTCAAATCGATAAAAATGAGGCCTCCATGATCACGACGACGATTGACCCATCCCGCTAAGGTGACAGTTTCTCCAATCATCGATGCGGTTAACGTTCCGCAATTGTATGTTCTACGATAGTCCAACTTAGTCATTCTTTTGTTGTATCCTCTTCTAATATTCGTTTCATGACCAGAGACTCCAAGTTAACTTTGTCACTCGTTCCTGCATCCATATCCTTGAGATCTGCCATTCCTGATTCCAGCTCGTTATCTCCGATGACCAATACATGTCGCGCTTTGACCTGATTGGCAAGCTGCATCGCTTTGCCTACTTTGCGCCCAGTATAGTCCATTTGTGCCGAAATGCCATTGTCTCTTAATTGATGAAGCAGTTTGAAACTGTACGACGAAGCAGCTTCTCCTATTGGGATAATAAAAACCATAGGCCGGTGTTCCTCAGGAATTGAACATTTCTGATGGATCATTGCCTGGATAATCCGTTCTATTCCCGATCCAAAACCTGAAGCAGGGATATCAGGGCCTCCCATCATCTTCAAAAGACCGTCATATCTTCCTCCGCCTCCCAGACTGCTTTGAGCTCCAAGTCCAGAAGTCATCACTTCAAAAACCATTTCGTTGTAATAATCAAGCCCTCGTACCAATAATGGATTCACAGAAAAGGGGATCCCAATCGCTGTTAACAAATCTTTCACTTTTTCAAAGTGTTGCTGATTTTCCTCAGTAATGAAATCCAGGATAGGGGGCGCATTCTTCACAATTTTGATGTCTTGAGGTTCTTTTGAATCAAGGATGCGAAGGGGATTTGTCTCAAATCGTTTTTGACTATCTTGCGACAATTCAGTCAAGTGAGGTTGTAAATAAGATTTCAAAGATTCTTCGAATTTGTCCCGAACAGATTTATCACCAATGCAGTTAATCTGTACATCCAGCCCATTCATCCCAAGCCTTTGCAATAAAGAATAAAGGACCGCGATCACCTCGACATCTTGTCCCGGAGAGCGATTCCCAATCGCCTCAATCCCAAATTGGTGGTGCTGTCGATAACGACCCGCCTGAGGGCGATTGTATCGAAACATGGGGCCTATATAAAAGAATTTTTGGTTTTGTCCCTGATTGAGAAGGCCATGTTCGATAAAAGCTCGCATCACAGGGGCGGTACCTTCAGGACGAAGTGCCAATAATCGTTCCCCTTTATCTTGAAATAGATACATTTCTTTTGAAACGATATCAGTTGTTTCCCCGACACTCCTTAGGAATAAATCGGCCTTTTCGAAAACCGGAGTCCGTATTTCACGGTAACCAAATTCCAGAGCGATTTGGCGAATGACTGACTCTACATAGTTCCATATGTGCGAACAGCGCCAGAGCTCCTTCGAATCTTCAGGTAAAATGTCAAATACACCCGGTGGAATTTGATACTTCATGCCGTCTCCATAAAAGTAATCCAAAGAGCTCAATTCTATCGAAAAAGGAATTAATAATAAAGTCAGTTTTTGGAGTGCGCAGGCAAGCCCTTACAATTTAACACATCTTTTTTCAAGTCGGATATAAAAAATCACCACAGAGATCACAGAGCACACAGAGTTAGTGATTTAATTTGTCAATTATTTACATTTATCATGGAAAATTCACGAAAAATTTATGGTGTAAAATTCTTCTTATTTAATTTCTCAACTCTGTGTCTCGGTGATCTCTGTGGTGATTTTTTGTTGTCAATCAAAAGATGTGTAGAATTGTAAGGGCAAGCCTGCG
>JAAKFL010000034.1 GCA_011065065.1 Chlamydiota bacterium
ATCCTAACTATCCTTTTATCCTGTTATCCTGTGCTAGGGAAACAGGATAAAAGGATAGTTAGGATGGACAGGATGTTTTTAAATAGTTTACAATAAGTAACTTGTAATTTTGTTATTTAGGAGGGGCAAAGTCACAAAGACGCAAAGAAATGAATCACTTCGTGATCAAAGCTTGCTGCACTATACACTTGTCTTTGCGTCTTTGTGACTTTGCCCCTTTGCGTTAAAATTCAACAAATAACGTCAGCATCCAACTGCGTTTATCTCACAGGGCAGGCGCCACCGACACACTCTTCAATCAGCTCGTCATCACGCATCTCTATCCCACTGTAATCAATGAGTTTTAATCCCGCGACATACTCCTCGTACACCTCTTGTGTGACCACTTCCTGCGGAAGATAGGCGTATCCTAAATCCTCAGCATTTTTCGTCGGATCATTCCTGAATAGGAAAGACACTCCCACGTAGTTTTCCCAGTTTTCCAGCATCCAATCAATGATTTCTGGAATTTCTGAAGGATCATATGAAATGGTGTTCGAAACATTCTGTTCACACCAAGTTTCCATCAACATCTTATAACGCTCGAGCTGCTCAACCGCAGATTCAAGGTTCACTTCAACCTCTTCCACCTTCCCATTTTTTCGGGTCACTGTTGTCCGACCAAACGGTACACTGCAATATTTCACAGGGAAACGGACAAGTATAGATTCTGGTTCGTAGGGTTTTTCCATCACTGTATAACCAGCTGCTTCGAACTTTGGAACAAGGGGATCGTGCTTGGAGTAGGTAATCCAATTGAACACATAACGACCAAGAGGCATGTGGACTCCCTCCGGAACTTCACCCCACTCTTCGGCTCCCATAATCTTACTCACTGTACCACTTGGCTTGATGCAAGTAACGTTTTTGGGTAATGGTGAATCGAGTTCATTGGCCATACTATATGCGGCACTTACAGTAATGTTGCGCATCCGCTTATAATCATAGGCTGTCAAGTCGGGGCGTGCGGCAACCCCAGTGAGGCCTACGCCGCACAGATGGAGGAATTCATTGTTAAAATGCCAGGCTTCTTGCAAGATTTCGTCGCGCAAGTTCACCATAGTCTGGCGGTAATTCAAGCGGCCCGCAAGATAAAGAGCTCTTTCAAGCCCCACCTTATCTCCGCGGAAGGCTAAAATATTCACTTCAGTAAGGTTACAAAAACTCTTGTTTCCAAGGAGAATTTCAACACAAGGGTTACACCCTTTAAACCACGGAGCTCGCCGTTCAGCCTCTTGAGCATTGATACAGCCGGGCTCGGATCCTCCCGCATCCAACATCAATTCAAAGATATGCTCAAGCTCTTTTCGGGTTGGCTTTTGGTAAAACAAGAGACTGTTATTGGACTGCTGGCGATGCGCTTTACCACGAACCCACCACTCTTTTTTCGCTAACGCGAACTCGTCCCATTCAGGTTGGCCATATTCAAACAGAGAAATTTGCGCAGACCGGCGACTGGAAAGGATAGTTCCCAACCAATTCACGATATCGAGAATATCGATTCGGGTCAGCAGCTGGTCAGCGCGATCGGATAAAATTTCCGCAATGGCTTTAAAAGCTTTAGCAATTTGTTCATCTCCAGAAGAGATCCATCCATAACCCTTCAATCGCTTACCTGCAGGGCGGATCTCGGTGAAATCAAGAACCAACTTACGCGCTGGAAATTTACCCGCAACTAACTTCCCTACAGCTTTCGCCCAAGCCGTTGCAGAATCTCCCACCACGATCGTCCAAATATGAGTTTCAGGATCATAAGTTTCAATGTTATGCTCGTTTCCCCCACCATCAGTTCTCGTCGAACGAATGGCCTGTATTTCTTGAAGAGGTCTTCGAAATCCGTTTAATGTCCCTGTTATTGGGCGAAATCCAACACCACATCCCTGCAACAACAACCAAAGAACATCCACCACATCATAAACAGTTTCGACATGCGTATAAGAACAATTGAACATGCAAGACTCGCGCTTGCGACTAAGATTTGTTCCTCCTAGCCAAAGAGTTCGGCCCGCCGGCATCATTTTTCTCTCAGCAATGAGAATGCGGCATTCCTCGAGCTCATTGTATTCACGATCATTTAACGATCGCCCCAAGGCTCTTTCCCAAAGCCATTGTTGGTGACTGATCACACGATCAACAACTTGTTCCCAACTTTCTAAAGTGGCTTCACCCTCTTTGACGGGACGGTGATAAGTTCTCAGAGCTGTGGCCATAGCTCTTGCTGTAGGTTTGGTCATCTTTATGGTCTCCCTTTAAATTGGTGTTGGTTCCCCGCCTTTTTAGACGAAAAAATCCGCATCTTAGGCGGGGTTTTGGGAATGTTGTCATTTCACTCATAACCACAACATGTTGTGTTTCTCCGGCACTGGAGACACAACCTGTTGTGTTTTTCAAGTTTTCTGTATCACGTTTTTTTTGTTAAAAGTCAACCCAGAAAAACAGTTTGGATTATCTCATTCAGTCCGTGAATTTTAGTTCCAATTGTCATTTCGAGAATTAGATTCTTGTACAAAATCGAGTGACAATTCCCAATCATAATCGATCATTGGCATTAATTTCAAAGCTAAGAAATTTCTATTATCAGCATTTCTTCTTTTTTTACGCGAAGACCGCGAAGAGTGCGAAGATGCGCGAAGTTTATCTCCTTGATCTTCGCGCATCTTCGCACTCTTCGCACTCTTCGCGGTCTCCTAAATAACAAATCCATAAAAAATCCTGTCCATCCTTACAATCCTTTTTATCCTGTTATCCTGTGCTAAAAAAAACGAAAGTCTACTGAATATCTTTGAACATGTATGTCACCGGCTGGGAACACTCAAAATAAGGACCGAGATCCAGAAGAGTTTCACGATCAATAGTTAAGGTCGCCACATCTGCAAGTGGCAATAAGGCTTGCCCTTCCGAACTTGTGGGAGCAGAGGTTGTGAAGCAGAGAATCCAATCGTACTTTTCCTTGTAAGTGGACAAAAGTTCAATGAATTGTGAACTGTTGAACAATTCAGGAATATAAGCGCTCGATCCTCCAAATGAAACGGTATCATAATCTTGATGGTGCAAGATTTTAGGCGAGGGAGAATTCCCTTCCAAATACTGCAATAGGCCCGGCTGCTCAGAATCTGTCGATGTCAGAGGAAGAACTAAAATTTTCTGCCCTTTTTTGGACAATAACTTGGACAGATCAGGGATGTAATGAGGTCCAGAATTCTCAATTGACAATAGAACGTGGCCTTGTTCTGATGGAGGGGCTAATTGATCCATAAGAGATGATTGGTGCCTCATCAATTCCAGATCTTCACTCATAAATGTTCCGACAACATTCTGGTTGAACATCTTAAGGTTATCAGGAGTGGCTTCGACTCCGATAAACATCTGTTTTAAGATAAAGTAAGAAGATGAGAAAAATGCCCCAAATATAGCCCCGATAATCACGACCAAAAGCAAGCGTGGTCTTTTGGGAAGAGCATCCGTCCAAGCGAGGTCGAGCGGTGAAGATTGAATAAGATCTAAATTGTGACTGATGTTCTTACTTTCAACAAGTCGTGTCAACTCCTCGACAATTGCTTTGTTGAGATCGACATTTTGTTTGATAATCTGCTCAGATAGCCATTTTTCTGGAAGCGTGGCCATATTTTGGTTGATCTCATTCATATAACTAATAATCAGCTCTTTCTGCTGAGCAAAAGATGACGCCTGAGACCGAATATAGTCATTGATGTGCTTTTCGAGGACTGAGATTTTTTCATGAATCAATCCCAGCATTACCCCTTGCAAAGCCCGTATTCTTTCTTGAAGGAGGTTGTCATGAAGCTGCTGGACCCCCATTGTCTGCTTCAAATGGGCCAGTAAAAACCTTTTTTGGGTATCCAGCTCTTCTCGACTACGCTCCTGTTCCTTAGGGCTATGATATTTTTGGTCACGGAGTTGCAGTGCCAAGTTGGTCGATTTTTGAATGATCTCTTGGCTAATCGGGTCTCGCAACGTACCACTCAAACTGTTGATTTCAAATGCTGGATCTGCGAGCTGTTCAAGGATAAATTCTGCTTCCCGCTGCGTGGATTCAAATTGATGGGACTCTTTGATATAAGCAAGCTGCAATTGCGTCGTGGTTTCGAGATCAATGCCCTGATACTCGGTGTGATCCTGGCACTGAAATGCCAACCTCTCTTGCACCACACGTCGTTGCATTTCAAAAAGACGATGAAGGTTATTCAAGTAAGCTAAACAGGGCCCCTTCGAGGATTTTTGATCGAGTTTTTCCACCCATTCGCCAACGAGGTAATCAGAATTTTGAAGTAAGGAGATCTTTGGGTCAATTTTTTGATCATTTTGAATCCTATCAATCAAAGTTCCCAGTTCCTGTAAATTGAGAGCCACTTGGTCCAAAGATGAAATTTGATCACTGAGATTTATCTTTTCATGATTTTGTGATTGGGTTAAAGTCAGAGTCAAGGAATCCCTTTGCATCTTGAGATTTGTTAATTGTTGCAAAGAGGGGCTGATGGATGTCAGTTCTTCATGAGTCAATATCTGCCCTTCTCGATCTTGATCGTCCATTAAAAGATGGTCGAGCCTTTGTAATTTCAGATCCAAAGCATTGATTTTTTCCAGACAAGAAAGTCGATTCTTGAACAGAAACTCCATCTCCTTTTCAAAATTCACAAAACCAGTACTTGAAAGATCCTTAGCCAGAATTTTCGCATGCCGACGCATCACTTTGGTCTGATTGCCAAACATCTCCTCTTGTCTCTTTTTCAAATATGTGAGCTGAGTATCTGCGGAACGATCATGTTCCTCCTTCAAATAATTCTGATAAGCCATCATGGTTTCATTCAGTACTTGAGTCGCGACATCGCGTTTCGGATGACTGTATTCAAGAATCAAAAGAGTCAAATCATCCTCATCCACCTCAATATTGATCGCTCCTTCAAGATGATCCAACATCTTTCTCAGTGGAATTAAAGCAAGAGAGAAACTTCGATCTTCAAGATCCTCATTTTTTGTTTCAAAAAGAGTAAACGCAAAATGGTCGGTGCGAAAAGGATGACCCAATCGCCCTTCCCCAACATTGCCAAAACTATTCTTCACGATAAATGAGGTTGGAGATGTGAAAACAATGGAAAGAGGAATGGTTGTGCTGCCACTATAATAAATATTGGAAACTTTAAGAGGACAATCAGGACAAAAAATGTCTACGGTTTCTCGGTTTCTAAAATGAGCCCATTCCACCCTAATGCGGTCAAAAATATTCCTCATCCGACTTGTCGTACGATCCTTTTCGTTGAGACTTCCTTGAAGCCCTAACTTTTTGACCACCTCAGTCAACAAGGTACGTGACTTCATGGCAGAAATCGCTTGACTTCCTCCAGAAGCTTTACCAACTCCAAGAATTAATCTCGAAAGGGAGCCCCCTCCTTCACCCCCACTTTTCCCAAGTTCCTTAAAATGGGCTGTAGCCGGATAGACATTGGGTCGAGAAAGCACATAAAAAGAGGCGAACAGTGATAGTGAAATGGTCCAGATAAGAATCGGCCGTTTATGACGCTTGATGATATGCAACATGTCAGAAAAAGAGATGGTGTAATCTTCAAATTTCATAAAGACCTTTCCCTATTTTAAGGTATAAATACTTGATAAGCATCATTACACGTCGTGACTCCATTCATACTCGGAAAAAGCTGACTGATAAATCGATTCCAGCGAGTGATCGGCTTCTCGGAAACATAAACTGTATCCCCCGGGATCAACAACAAGCTTTCGTTGGGTAAATGAACAATGTGCTGCCACGATAAAACATAAATTTTGGGATTGACTAACCCTCCGCGAATCACCTGAATGCAGTTTTTATTCCCTGTAAAGGGAATTCCCCCCGCAAGAACAAGTGCTTCACGCAATGACATATACCCAGCCGGCAGGCTGACCGGCGAAGGACGGCCTACTTCCCCCATCACCATCGCTCTTGCCTCTGTTGGATCGGCGATATAAACCTTGTCTCCCCCCCGCATCACAATATTTTGCGACATATCTCCTTCCACCATCAAACGATGCATGTCAAGGGGAAGAAGTTCACCGCCACGCTCCACGTAGCTCATAAAATAATTGGCATTTGTGGGTACACGTGCTTTCGAAAGAATTTCATAAAGACGAATCTTCCCATCAACGGGAATATAAGGAACACTCACAAGACCTGCAAGGTCTACTTTTCGAGCCAACCGATCTTTGTAGGTGATGAATACTTCAATATCATGAATATGTTCCCGATAAGATTCTTGAATGGCCTCTCTCGCCTCAGTTAGCGTCAATCCTGCCACATAAACAGGAGGAATATCGGGGATATCCACACACTTATTGGTCACCTTGAATCCGATCGTCTGATTGATAAAGTTGATCGAATCCATCAAATCCCTTCTTGAAGGGTGGTAAACAGCGATGTTTAGGATGTCATCTTCGGCAACCACATCTTCATATTCCAACATCGCGTCGAAAGGGAGCTCTCCAATGCAATGGCCTTCCATTTCCAAAATGGATAATTTTCCCTGACGGATTTGATAGGAATCGATAACAAATTCATCTGCTCCTTCGACGCAGTAATCCACACATGGAGGGGTACAAGAGGTGAGAAAAGCGAGTGTGATGAGAATAAATAAACGTAGCATGAGTTATCCGAGGTTTTACCCTCAAATTAAAGCACGAAAAAGGTATTTATGACCATGGAAAATCGCTGCGTGGATATTTTTAGCACAGAGGGACACAGAGTCGGGCACAGAGAAACACAGAGAATTTACTTATTTGACAACATTTCTTTGGGTGCAGTATGCTCGAAGACCAAATGATCGATCTTAAAAAAATACGACAAGATACACCCGGCTCATCTCAAAGAATTCATTTTAATAATGCTGGCTCCTCTTTACCACCACAGCAAGTAATTCGTAAAATGGAGGAATATTTAGAGCTGGAGGCCCAAATCGGTGGTTATAACGCTGCCGACGAATCGAAAAGTGAAATCAATTCTTTCTATGTTGAGGCAGCCAAGCTGATTAACGCCTCCTCTGTTGAAGAAATCGCGTTTTCCGAAAGCGCCACTCATGCTTGGCAAAAGATTTTCTATAGCCTGGAGCTCGGTCCTAAAGACACGATTATCTTATTTGACAACGAATACATCAGTTTCTACTTATCCGTATTACAACAACAAAAAAGGATAGGTTTCAAGCCTGTTATCACTGGTTCAAATGAACAAGGCGACATTGACTTAGACACATTCAAAAAAACTTTGGACTCTTCGGTAAAGGCAGTGCTTCTTGGACATATGCCCACACAGAGCGGGATTCTGAATCCCGCCGAAGAAGTTGGGGCTATCCTTCAGGACCATTCTGCCAAATACATTCTTGATGCGACTCAAACGGTTGGTCAGTATCCTATCGATGTGGAGAAAATACAGTGCGATGCTTTGTGTGGCACAGGGAGAAAATTCCTGCGTGGACCACGAGGAACTGGTTTCCTCTATGCAAAACAGAATTTTGCTGAGAGTTTAAATCCTGTAGTGATTGACTTAGGATCTGCCCATTGGACATCTGAAGGCAAATATGATCTTTTCCCAGGAACGCGCCGATTCGAATGCTGGGAAAAAAACTACGCTGCAATGATCGGACTTACCGAAGCTATTCGATATGCCAATGAACTTGGAATTGAAAATATATGGGAAAGAACGCACAAACTGGGAACTATGCTCAGAGAAGGGTTAAGAAACATTGATGGAGTCACAATCTGTGACCCAGGGACCAAACATGGAGCCATCGTCACATTTACTCTGAAAGGTCACTCGTGCCTTGATATCATGAAAACATTATACCAACAAAACATCACCATCCATTATTCAATGAGAGAATATGCTCCGTTAGATTTTGGAAAAAGAGGCCTGGAGGAAGCTTGTCGGGCCTCACCTCATTATTTCAATCTTGAAGAAGAAGTTGATCAAGTAATTCATGCGATCAAACATCTTGCTTGTTAGGTTTCCAATAGAAATCTTGGCCACTGCACAACCTCTTAAACCATGTCGGTGTGGAGCCACTCCATTTCCCCAATCGATAGCCCATATATTTCACGACTGTTTGCAAACATCCATAAGGAATCAAATGAGGCTTTTCTCTCGCTAATTTTTTCAACATGTATGTGAAAAATCTTTTTCCTCTGTTTTCATCAGAACCAAGACCGCTTAACAAATCTCTGTTCCAACTCCGGACAAGCCCAGTGTCAAAATTTCTGCGAAATTCCTCCCACAAAGTATAGGTGTGCGAATGTTTGACGACAGCTTCTGCCACATAGGCAATTTTATGCCCCCGTTGCAATAGTTTCGCTGTTGTAAAGGTATCTTCACCAATCAAGACTGAGCCGAATCCATCAATTTGATCTAATGCATCATTTTTGTAAGCTGCACAGGAATTGGAACAAAAAATGGTGTAAACTCCATATTTTCGCCTATCATCAAAAGATCGAATTTGACTTGAGTCAGGATAATTAAACTCCCGAGGAATTTGTTCAAATATCCCCGCTTGATCATGCGGAATCTGCCTTGCATATGCAATCGAGGCCACTCCATCAATAAGAGGTTGGACAAGATGAGTCAGCATGTTCTGGTCAACGGCATACGCATCAGGAGTCATCATCACCACAATATCAGTTTTCAAAAATTTTCGCGCACGCTCACGACTCGTCCCATGGTTGAATTTATGCCGAGGAATCACCAACGTTTCGGCTCCCATCTCCTGGGCTAACTCCACCGTTCCATCTTCAGACGAAGAATTCATTACAAGAACTCGGGGTTTTAAAGGGGATTCTAAAATGGAAGGAAGGCAATGAGGGAGATGATGTTTGGCGCGATAGGTCACAAAGACAACACCAATTGAAGGATCAGTCATAAAATTCCTACTGGGTAATAATTGCGATAGTATTCTGCGAGTTTTCTCCAAGCACGTTCTTCGTCCCAATCAAACTGTTCAGCATCCACGGGATTTGTGTTGACCCGAACTTTAGGTTCAGAAAACTCAGTCTGAGGATAAACACTGAACTCACAGGGAATCTGGAGGTATGCTGTCATTTTCTCAGCAAATTTTTCTGTAAAAGCTTCTTGAGTGGAGATATATCCCGAAGGATTCAGCCTGAAAAAAAGAGCTGGTGGGTCTTGAGTCACAAAGTGCGCATAAGCTTTGGCAAGAAGCGTCACATGAATATTGTCGCGAGTATAGTAAGGTGTCTTCACTTGTGGTTTATCTCCTCGAAACCAGTTCTTAATCAACCAAGAAGTGAACCTTTCCTCTTCATAAGGACCAAATGGGTTCGGTATGACAAATTTTCCCAAAGGAAGTCCCTGTCTGTGGCATTCAAATTCTATGAGCTCGCTTGTCAAAAACTTGGACAGCCCATACGGAGAAAACGCGTGGTTTTGTTCCTCACATTTTCCCTCCCCTTTTTCCGTAATGGAACCTGTGATGATCAAACGACGTCCTTTCAATAAAGAAATGACCTCTCTGATATGGCAAGTATTGTGAACTAAAGCATCGATCGCATCAAAATCATCACTTTTATAATTTTCTACTTGAGCCGCATGATGACACAGCACGTCGAAACGTTGAGTTTCAAGACAGTGAAGAAATTGAGAGCTTCCAAATGGACACCCAAAAATTGGCTCACAAAGGGGGATTAACCGGTGAACGCGCTCTCCACGAATCCCATCATAATCTCCTAAACTCGAACGAAAAGTAGCAAAAACCTGATGCCCTTGTTCCGCCAGTTCTTTTGCGAACCAGTAGCCTGTAAACGAGCTAGCCCCTGTGAATAATATCCTCATACCAATGTGTAATAAGCCTCTCTATGAGTTTTTTCATCAAAATCGGGAAGTTGGGAATCTTTTTCAGACAACACGGTCGGAGCACGAGGCCATTCAATATTGAAGTAAGGATCATCCCAACGAACCCCTCTTTCCAGTTCCGGCGTATAATATTCCGAAACAAAATAGACGATTTCAGTATCTGGCTGCAATACATAAAATCCGTGCGCAAATCCTTTTGGCACATACATCATCAAGCCATTTCCCCCACCAAGGTGCGCACTAAAAGATTGGCCAAAAGTCTCTGAATCAGGCCGCAAATCTACAATCACATCGTAAACTGATCCCTGAACACATTTGACGACCTTGACCTCTTCCTTTGGCGGAAGCTGATAGTGTAACCCTCTTAAGGTTCCTCGCTCATGACTTAAGGAGTTATTGATCTGAACAAAATTGTGTTCCAGTCCATGCTCATTAAAAACTTCTGCACAAAATAACCTGGCGAAGAACCCGCGCTGATCTCCGATTTTGTTGGGCTCAATCACATACGCGCCCTTAAGTGGGGTTTCGATAAACTTCATACTGTCATTGTCCTATGTTGATGTGTGGGCTGTTTAGATGCTACAGAAGGCAAGTAGGGAGCCCATGGGGCCTCCCCTGTCTTCCACAGCTGTTCAAGCCGATCGCGATCTCTTTGAGTATCCATGCAAGACCAAAAACCGCTGTGTTGATAGAGATTTAACTGACCATCTTCTGCTAATTTCACTAGTGGTTTCATTTCCAAAAAACAATCTTCTTTTTCAGATAAATAAGAACAGAACTCTCGCCTGAAAAAGAAATACCCCCCATTGATCCAATTCTGTTTGAATTCTGGTTTTTCCTGGAACTTCACCACTTCGCTTCCCTCTAAACAGATCTCCCCAAAACGGGAAGGAGGGTTCACTCCAAGTACCGTCCCAATTTTTTTATGCTCCAAATGAAATTCCCACTCGCTTCTCAGATCGGCATTGGTCAACCCATCACCATAGGTCACAGCAAAGTGCTCGCTCTCTCCCAAATATTTCTTTGTCGCGATCGCCACCCGAGCTCCCGTCATAGTCTGCTCGCCAGTATAGGCCAAAGTCACCTCCCAATCCTCATCATAATGAGCCGAATGGATCGTCTTTTGGTTAGTCTTCAAATCAATGGTAAAATCACTATTGAGAGTCGAATAGTTTAAAAAGAAGTCTTTAATCACATGGGATTTATAACCCACGCACAAAATAAATTTTCGAAATCCATGTTTCCGGTAGTGGCGCATAATGTGCCACAGAATAGGATGCTTCCCTATGGGAATCATAGGTTTTGGGCGCAATTCTGTCTCTTCTTTGATCCGGGTTCCCAGTCCTCCGCAAAGGATAAAGACAGGAATCGAGTCAGGATTGATCATAGGATCCTCCACAAATGAAAATCAGAACAAAATATAAATGAAAGAATCACAAAGTACAAGAAATAAATCGATTTCGTATTCATAACCAGATAAGATGCTTCTATTATGTCAGAGCATAAAGGACACATATTTAGTGGAACATTATTGATCGCAGGAACCTGCATGGGAGCCGGGATGCTGGCAATTCCCCTGGTTACGGGAATCAGCGGTTTTTTTCCTGCCATGTTGATCAACATCATTTGTTGGTTATTTATGACGGCGACTGGGTTATTGTTTCTCGAGGCTACACTATGGATGCCAGATGGTTCAAACGTTTTGTCGATGGCGGGGCGTTTTTTAGGTCCCTTAGGAAAACTTTTGGGAGGAGTTTTCTTTTTATTCCTCTACTACTGTCTCATGATTTCATACATCGCTGGTGGAGCGCCGCTTCTCACAGATGCTATACGCAATATCCTCATGTTAGACATTTCAATCGAGTTGGGATATGTCATTTACACTCTGTTACTTGCTGGAGTTGTCGCCACAGGTGCCTGGCTTGTGGATCGCGTCAACTGGATCTTAATGACGGGGTTGATCCTGGCATTTTTTTTATTGATTGGGTTTGGAGCTTCCGATGTGAATCCCGATTTTCTTTTGCATAAAAGGTGGGCGCTCAGTTTTTTTGCTGCTCCTATTCTTTTTAGTGCTTATGGATTTCACAACATTGTCCCCTCTCTATCCACTTATTTGAAACGAAATCGGCGTCATTTACGGATTGCGGTGATCACCGGAACAACACTTCCTTTTATCGTCTATTCAGCATGGCAGTGGTTGATTATAGGATCGGTACCGCTCGATCAACTGCAGATTGCTTCATCGCAAGGAGTTCCCGCCAGCCGCATTCTTGCGGAAGTGACAGGCACCGTGTGGGTGGGGCAGATCGCTCTTTTCTTTGGATTTTTTGCGATTGTGACCTCTCTTTTAGGTGTATCGTTATCGATGGTGGATTTTTTAGGAGATGGGTTTCATGTGAAGAAACGGACAGGGCTACTTCGTTTGGGACTTGTTATCCTTGTATTTGGACCCCCGGCTGTTGTCGCTTTCAATTACCCTATGATTTTTGTGGAAGCCTTGGGAATTGCCGGCGGAATTGGCGAAGCTTTTTTAAATGGCCTTCTTCCCATTGCCATGGTGTGGATTGGGAGGTATCACATGAAGTTAGAAGGGCGGCACCTGCTGTTTGGTGGGCGTGGCTTACTTTCGTTTTTATTGATCTTCACGATCTTTATCATGGCG
>JAAKFL010000035.1 GCA_011065065.1 Chlamydiota bacterium
CAGGATCCTTCTCCTATATCCTGTTTATCCTGTCGTTTACGATCCTGTTAATCCTGATATTTTTACCAAAACATTTGAAATTAATAGATTGTCAATTAAAGCCTTATGTTTCTAATATTAAACATTTTAGCGGAGAACGTAAAAAGATGTGTTAAATTGTAAGGGCAAGCCTGCGCACTCCAAGAAATTATTTAAGCAGATGGTTTAAAGAACTTTCTAACGTCGGATACTTGAACTCAAACCCTGTTGATGTAAGCCGTTCCGGAAGAATCTTGGCTCCAGTAAGGATCATCTCGTCGGCCATTTCCCCAAAGGCTAATCTTGCTGCAAACGCCGGCATTGGAAATATTGTCGGTCTAAACAGAACTTTTCCTAAAGTCTTCGTAAACTCGCGATTGCTCACGGGTTGGGGCGCAGTGACGTTCACGGGACCGCGAATGGAATCATTTTTGATGCAAAAATATATCGCCCTTACGAGATCCTCGATGTCAATCCAACTCATCATTTGATCTCCATTTCCAATGACACCTCCGATCCCTAATTTAAACGGAGTTAGCATTTTCTTCAGAGCGCCGCCTTTCGGAGATAACACAACCCCAGTGCGGAGCAGAACAATCCGCATATCTTCTCCCATCAAACACTCTGTCGCCTCTTCCCACTCTTGGCACACGTCCGCTAAGAATCCTTTGCCCGCGGGGTGGGACTCGGTGACGTCTCCTTCCGGGACATTGCCGTAATATCCAAGAGCTGATGCGTTCACCAAAACTTTGGGGGGATTTTCAAGTTTTTTAAATGTTTCACAAAGGAATCGTGTCGTCTCAACACGGCTGTCACGCATTCTCTTCTTCTTTGCTTCATTCCACCGGGAATCAGCGATGTTTTCTCCCGCCAGATTGATCACAGCATCAAATCCTTCTAATTCAGAGATGTCGACAGATTTATTTTTGGGATCCCATAGAATTCCCTCGCCTGCGCTGCGGAGTAATCGGACTACTTCATGTTCACTAGTTTGCAGGAATGCAGTTAGGGCGCTTCCAATCAGTCCCGAGGATCCGGCAATGAGAATTTTCATAGGGGTATCTCCTTTTTGACATTTCATATCATGAATCGGATATTTTTAACACAGAGAACTCAGAAATCTTCCTTGCTCTGTATCTCTCCTAAGTAACTTGAGATCTCAAGGCGAATTTTCAAAGTTTTTTTACTTTTTTTTCACCACTGAGACACAGAGGCAAAGAGATAGGAGAAACAAAAATATATGATTACTCTTCTGTGCCTCTGTGGTGAAAAAAAGCATAAAAACGTGTTGACTTATCTAAATTACCATTTTGATGTAGGAATGGACTCCATTGCTCGGGCTCTGTGATAAAGCCATGCTAATCGTTTTCCATTTGATCAAATCTACAAATTTTAAGTAAATCCTTTGGGATTTCATACAAAAATCGTGAAGGCTTGCTCACCTGTGGCACTCCCATCCGACTTCTCTGTTGGGACATACTTAAATATAACATTTTTTTGGCTCGAGTCATCGCAACATACATCAACCGCCTTTCTTCTTCAACTCCCGTCTCTTGCAGACTTCTCTCATGGGGAATAATATGGTCTTCCAACCCAATTAAAAAACATACGGGAAATTCTAATCCTTTTGCACTGTGAAAGGTCATCAGCTGAACCGTATCATCATCGTTTTGATTGTTCTTTCTATCACTTTCTTGAAGGGGAGTCGATGTAATATACTCATTCAATGTTGTGCCTTCTCCACTTTCCTCAAACTCAGCAAGCGAACTCACTAATTCCTCGACATTTTCCCATTTAAAATCACGCATTTTCTGACTTTTCACATCTTCTTGAATCGCGCGCTTAAAGTCGATCGTGTCAAGAAGCCATAATGTCGCTTGCCGCAGAGACCACTGATCGAATTTGGAAGAGGCTTCTTCAATGATATTCATGTAATTTTGAATGCCTGTGAGAGATCGTTTCGAAAGACTTGATTGGATCACTTCCGGAAGAACGCCTTCGACAGCCAGCTTCATCACTTCCCATAAAGAAATCTCATTCTCGCGATTAAATTGCGTCAACTGATCCAATGTCCTCTCGCCAATTCCACGACGGGGAAGGTTGATCGTCCGCAAAACGGACATTTCATCTTTGCGATTGACGACAACGCGCAAATAAGAAAACAGATCCTTGATCTCCCGTCTTTCAAAAAACTCAAGGCCTCCAAATATCTTGTAGGGAATACCTTTTCTCCAGTGATCTCCCATTTGAAACGATGTCCTCAACAGAACTTGTTCAAATTGTCGTGATAGGGCGTTCGATCGGTATAAAATTGCAAAATCTTTCCAGTGAAGTTTTAAGGTTTTTTTTAGTTTTATGATGCGGTACACCACCGCTTCGGCTTCTAGTTTTTCGGAAGGAGAATGAAACACGCGAATCTGATCCCCGGCAGCCTGTTGGCTCCATAAATTTTTATGGTGACGGTTTTCATTATTCGTGATCACAGCGTTTGCCGCATTCAGAATCATCGGAGTCGACCGGTAATTTTGCTCGAGTTTCACCACTGTTGCCTGGTCGAACTCTAAAATGTTCCGAATGTCTGCTCCGCGCCATCCATAAATCGATTGATCGTCATCTCCGACCACACAAAGATTTCCATGCTGAGATGACAATAGCGATGCTAAACGATATTGAATCGGATTGGTATCCTGATACTCGTCAATCATAATATAACGGTAACGATCTTGATAACGACTTGCAATTTCAGGGTGATGAGTGAAAAGTTCTGCCGTCAACGTGAGCAAGTTGTCGAAATCAACCGCGTTGTGAGCTCGCATACTCTCCAATAACCGCCGATACACTTTCTTTACAAACTTATCGTGCCAAGTATCAGATCCTTCGGAAATTTCATCAGGATCTAATCCCAGATTTTTCGCTCGGTTGATCTGAGCCATCGTCGCAGCTAAAGACGGCAGCTCTCCATCACTTTCCAGAATGTCATGAGCTATTGCCTTCACCAATCTCTCGACATCACTGGGTTGATAGAGCGTAAAATTTGACGTGTATCCCAAATGGTGAATCTCCTTTCGCAACACTTGCATACAAAAACTATGAAATGTACAAAGAGTGACCTTCTTTGCAGATGCTTCATCCACCAATTGCGCCAGCCGCTTACGCATTTCTCCTGCTGCCTTATTGGTAAACGTTAAGCCCAGAATGGACTCAGGTGGAACCCCTTTGCTTTTGATTAAAAAAGCCGCCCGCGTCGTTAACACCAAAGTCTTCCCTGTGCCGGCTCCGGCAAGAATAAGAACACGACCCTCAGTCGTCTCGACAGCCTTTCGTTGTTGTGTATTGAGATTGTCAATGAGTACAGTCATGCAACAAAGATAGCAATTCGTCAGCTATCTGGCAAGAATTTGCATCCATTGCAAGACGCCTGGGTTTGATTACCACATCTAGACCTTCAGGCAATTGAGATAACGTTTTCCTGAATGCTTCCCGAACTACGCGTTTAAAACGATTGCGTCTGGTCGAGTTACCAAATCGTTTGGATGCAACTAAGCCTAATCGACGTTGAGAATGATTATTGATTGTGAAATCGAGTATGAGGTAACGACCGATTCGTCTTTCAGATGCAACCGTTACTCGACGAAAATCCCTTCTTGATAAAAGACGACGGGATTTTGGAAATTTGTAACCTAGACTGTTAATTGTTTACGACCTTTCCTACGACGACTATTGATGATCTTACGCCCATTTGCAGTGCTCATTCTTTTTAAAAAACCATGTGTGTTTTTTCGGCAACGTTTACTTGGTTGATATGTACGTTTCACGGAAATCCTCCTGTATTGCCCTCTATGGTAGGGAAAATGAAGATAATTGTAAAGACGTCTCTTTTTCTGGACTTTCAAAAATTAATTATAAATTGATATCGATTTACCCTTTTTCTTGTATGAAAAGCCGTTGTTCGCTATACTTTAGGGCATCAAACGGTAGTTAAACTAAGGAATGCGAGATGAAAACAAGAGCATCTGTAAAAGCGGATCCTTCGAAGGGTGATGTCTTAGTAAGGCGTCGAGGTCGATTATACGTGATTAACAAGCGAGATCCGAACCGCAAGCAAAGACAAAAAGGTCCTGCTAGAAAGAGAGCTAAGAAAGATCATTTTAAAGAGATTGATTAAGGAGAACAATGGCTAAGAAATCTTCAATTGCAAAGCAAAAACGACGCGAGTTAATAGTGAAGCGCGCATGGGATAAGCGATCTGATCTCAGACGTATTTCAAAAGATATGAGTTTAAGTGAAGAGGAGCGCGAGTTAGCTCGCCTCAAGTTGAATAAAATGCCACGTGACACCTGTTATATTCGATTGCGTAATCGTTGTGCATTGACTGGAAGATCTCGTGGTTACTCACGAAAGTTTCGACTTTCTCGTAACTGTTTTAGGGAGATGGCTCTTGAGGGGTCAATTCCTGGGATCACCAAAGCGAGCTGGTAATATGATTATCGCAGATTATTGTTGGTAATCTGCGTTTAATTCTTCCTTCAATTCACTAATATCCACAACTTTTTTCCAATCAGACAACGAATCATACCAAACTAAAGTGTTTTCGTTAACACCTTCTTCTTTCCAACTCTTCTTTAGATCTTCAAAGCTGATGGGCCCTTTCGTTTGACGACTGCTGTCTAAATAGTACCAGTCTAAGTGGTCAAAAGGGGAGTGGTGGGAAACATTGATTCCTGGGGTTTCAGGGGGAGCTGTCTTTTGGCTGTAGTCTTTCATGATAAAAAGGGCGACTAAAGAGAAGGGGCCAAAGAGGAACCCCAGGAAAAACCAGCCATAGGGATTTCGGCCACGTTGTTGGGCAAAATAGGAGCTCACCCATCCCCAAAAGACGATGATTAAAAGGATTATAAACTCGTTCATAAAATTGTCCTATGAGATAATATCTAAGATCACTAGAATCTTAAATGAGTACTAGTGCACTGTCAAGCTTGAAATTACTGTTTAGACCTCGCGTAAGCCCCGAGGTCTAAACAGTAATTTCAAGCTTGACAGTGCACTTATTGATGTCAACGTAAGTAGAGGGG
Organism: Chlamydiota bacterium; assembly: GCA_011065065.1. Classification (GTDB taxonomy): domain Bacteria; phylum Chlamydiota; class Chlamydiia; order Chlamydiales; family SLFE01; genus JAAKFL01. The sequence continues at coordinate 5,091 of JAAKFL010000035.1, forward strand.
CAATGAAAAGCTGGAAAAAAAGTCGCGATCTTGACTCTAAAGAATTTGAATTACCTGAAACGGTCTTCGTTAGAGACATTGAGGATCAGGTCTTCAAGACAATTGTGTTAAATTGCCTAACAAAAATTGAGGGCGTTTCTCTCGATGGTGGGGGATTTTTTGATCATTTATTTGGTCGTGAGACCGTTGATGGCCTCAAAGGTGTCTATGTCATTCAGCGAGATGACAGTCCATCAGTCTCTCTAAAAGTAGAAGTGAAAATCCAGTATGGATATTCAATTCCACAGAAAACGGACGAAGTTCAGGCGAAAATTGCCCAAGAGATCACCGAATATACTGGTCTTCATGTCAGTGAAGTGCATGTTGTGGTTAAAAAAGTGTATGCGCCCCCCGAGGAGTCTCCAGAACCTGAACCAGTCATCCTGGCTGAATAAGACCATTCAGTCCAACCCGTCCATCCTGTCTATCCTGTCTATCCTGTCTATCCTGTCTATCCTGTCTATCCTGTCTATCCTGTCTAAATTTTTACCTTTTCCCTCTTGCATTAAAATCTCAACCCCATTAATATCTTTAGTTTAACAAGCGTGAAAACTGCTTGTGAATTGGGGTGTCGCCAAGCGGTAAGGCAGCGGTTTTTGGTACCGCCATGCGGAGGTTCGAATCCTTCCACCCCAAACTTAAAATGTAAATAAAGAATTTATTTACCTTAGAGCTTATTATTGTCAAATGGGGTGTGGGATGACGGTAAAAGACAATGACTATGTAATTTTATCAGGGTCTTCTCATCCATCTCTTGCAAAAGAGATTGCGAACCATTTGGGGATGGATTTAGGAGAAGTGAATTTAGAGAGGTTTCCTGACAAAGAGATATCCGTTCAGATTCTCGATAGTGTCAGAGGTAAAGATGTTTTTGTTGTGCAGACCATCGCACTTGAGCCGAATGAATATTTGATGGAATTGCTCATGATGGTGGATGCGTTGAGAAGGGCATCCGCTCGCAACATCATCGCTGTGATTCCTTATTTTGGGTATGCGCGACAAGACCGTAAAGATAAGCCACGGGTCCCGATTTCAGCGAAACTTGTGGCCAACTTGCTTGAAAAGGCGGGTGTTGACCGGGTTCTGACGATGGACCTTCACGCTGGCCAGTTACAGGGATTTTTTGATATCCCGGTTGACAATTTAAATTCTATGCCATTGTTGGCAAATGCATTCAAGAGGCTTGATTTACCCGATGTGGTGATTGTGGCTCCGGATGCAGGAAGTATTAAGTTAGCAAGAGACTACGCCAATTTATTGGGAGTAGATTTTGCCGTGATCGACAAGATTCGCAGGTGTGCGACTGAAGTGGAGATCACCACCTTAATAGGTGAAATAGAAGGAAAGAATGTTCTTCTCGCTGATGACATGTGCTCTACAGGTGGCACATTAGTATCAGCCGCGAAAGCGTGCCGAGAGAAGGGGGCTTTAAGGATTTTTTGTTCACTGGCCCACGGATTATTTGTTGGTAATTCAGTGGAGCGAGTGGAGGATAGTCCAATTGAAGTTCTTTTGATGAGTAATACGATACCTGTTACTGATCGACTTACAGGGCTGACGAAATATCAGATAGTCTCTGTGGGATCTCACTTTGCAGAAGCCATTAACTGCATCAACTCGGCTGGGTCCATTCATTCTCTTTACAGTTATATTGGCGTCTAAATTGACGTCAATTGAATGAAAATTTGTAAATAATCATCATCCTTTCGGAGGATTTATGAAACTGAACATTATTGAACGTTCTAAAGAAAAAAAACGGGAATCGAATCGAATTCGCCGTAGTGGCGACATTCCTGCGGTTTTGTACGGTCGCGGAATAGAATCGGAAACGGTTACGGTGAAAGGCGAAGAATTCGCAGCTACGCTTCGAGCAATCCCAAAAGGACGCCTATCTACAACAGTATTTACTCTTGTGGGCAAGGCGGGAAAAGAGCGCCGAGCGATTGTCAAAGATATCCAGTATCACTCTACGACTTACAATATTCTTCATTTGGACTTTGAGATCCTGGAGAAGGATGTCCGTGTCAATGTGAAGATTCCCATTGAATGTACTGGAGTCCTTGATTGTATCGGGATTAAACTTGGTGGCGTTTTGCGTCGTGTGATTCGTTATATACAAGTGAATTGTTTGCCAGACGATATTCCGACTGTCTTTGAGGTAGATGTGAAGGATCTGGGCGTTAGGCAGTACAGGAAGTTGAAAGATCTGGCTATCCCTGAGAACGTCAGACCTCTTGCCAACCTTGAAGAGGTCGCTGTTGTCATTGCGATGAGATAAGTATGGGTGATTCAAAACATAAAGTTTTTGTTGGCTTGGGGAATTTTGGAAAACGTTACCAAAAGACTCGACATAACATTGGCTTTATGGTGACCGAACGCTTGTGTGATCGGCATTTCTGGGAGTTGAAAGATGTGCCTCGCTTTAAGGCCAAAGTGGCAAAAGGGGTGATGGATGACAAAACGATCCATATCCTGGAACCAGCAACTTATATGAATGCCAGTGGACAGGCATTAAAGCGGTACTTGGATTATTTTCATCTGAGCTCGCAAGATGTTTGTGTGGTCACTGACGATATTGCCCTTTCCTTTGGTGAGATGCGTTTGCGCGCCATGGGGAGCTCAGGAGGGCATAACGGATTAAAAAGTATTGAGCAGCATCTGGGCACGCGTCAATACCCTAGGTTGCGATTGGGAATTGCGGGTGAGCATCATCAGCAACGGGCTCTTGAGGATTATGTCCTAGACGAGTTCTCGCGAGCGGAGAGGGAACAGTTACCCCTTTTGATTGAAAGTGCCGTTGACGTATTAGAGCGGTTGGTGACGCAAGATATTGAACGTGTGATGAAGGATGTTAATACTAGACAGGAGAAAGAGAATGAGTCAAACAAAAACAAATCTTTATGAAGGTATGTACATCATCAGCTCAACACTGAATGATGATGCACGAAATAAAGCAATGGATAAGATCTTGGAAGGCATTACGAGTCGTGGCGGTGAAATCATGAAGAATCATGATTTTGGTCGCAGACGTCTTGCTTATGAGATTTGTGGCCATCGTGAAGGTCATTACTACGTTATATATTTTAATGTGGATTCACAAGCGATCAAAGAGATGAAATTGGAGTATCGTTTGATGGAGGACCTAGTCCGCCATATGGTGACAACACCACAGAGTGTTATGGAAAAAATTGAATTTAAGACTTTAGAAAGTGAATAGGAGATGTGTTCATGACTATGAGATCTATGAGAGCTAGAGGATCTACAATGGCTCGAGCAAAGAAAAAGAAGCGATGTCCTTTTACTGCATCAGGGATTCAGGAAATTGACTACAAGGATGTCGATACGTTGAAGAAATTTATCACAGATCGAGGTAAAATTCTTCCCCGTCGTATTACTGGAGTGTCCGCGTGGCACCAAAAACTATTGTCAAATGCGATTAAAAAAGCGCGAAACGTGGCCCTAGTGCCATTCGTGGACCGTGCGTAAAGGAGACGTTGAATATGACAAAAGCTGCAAGCAACCGAACAAAGTTATTACTGATCGGTGACGTAGAAGATTTGGGCAGTAGTGGTGAAGTGGTTGATGTGAAACCAGGTTATGCAAGAAATTTTTTGCTGCCTAAAGGTTATGCTGTAAACGCAGATAAACACACTTTAAGAATGCAAGATCGGCTTCAAGAAGAGCGTGCGAAACAGTCAATTGGAGATAAGAAGGATTCTGAGCAACTTGCAAAATCTCTTGAAGGAGTCACTTTATCCACTGTGGTGAAGGTCGATCCAGAGGGGCATATGTTTGGATCTGTCTCTCAATTGGATATTACGCATCTGTTGGCTGAGGAAAAGGGAATTACCATCACAAAAAAGATGGTCCTTTTAGCTCATCCCATTAAAGAAACAGGTGTCTATACGATTGAATTGAAACTGAAAGAAGATGTGAAGGCTGAATTCACATTGAAAGTGGTTCCTGACAGAGTTGTCGAAGCGCCAATTTCAGATGTTGTGAAACCAATTGAACCAATCGAAGAGCCAAAGGAAGAGCCTTCTGAAGCTGAAGAATCATAATATTTTGATGTCGGATACCGATATAGTCCGGCATTTTTTTTGGAGTTTTTGAATGATGACTCTGGGTTTCCGTTCACCTGCAAAAATCAATCTTTTCCTTCATATCCACTCCAAACGCCCCGACGGCTATCATGAGCTTTCTTCGCTTATCCAATCGGTCACTCTTTTTGACATGGTGACTTTGAATCATAGTCAGTCGGATCAGTTCTCTTGCTCGGAAAAATCCTTAGAAAATCATGATAATCTGGTCATTAAAGCTCGTGAGCTTTTTCGGAAAAAATCTGGATTGTCAGATGCCGTATCCATTCATTTGATTAAAAATATTCCGACGGAAGCGGGATTGGGCGGAGGAAGCAGCAATGCTGCGACGGTTCTTTGGGGTCTCAATCAATTATTTCGACAACCATTCAGTGAAGCTGAATTGCAGGAAATGTCAGCTGAATTGGGTTCGGATGTCCCTTTCTTCTTTTCTTTGGGGACGGCTTTTTGCCGGGGAAGAGGAGAAATCGTGCAAAATATTGAGTCCCTACCTCTCCAATATTTTAATATCTATAAGCCACAGACTTCTCTCAGCACAAAAGATGTGTTTGAAACCCTTTCAATTCCCGACAGATCCATTCAAGCTTCTGAAACGACATTGAATCACTTTTTAGAAGGGAAAGTTTGTTATGAAAATGATTTAGAGTTGGTGGCTTTTCAATTGAAACCTGAACTGCTTTGGTTGAAAAAGGAATTGCAGTCCTTTTATTCCCACGTGTTGATGAGCGGTGCAGGGTCGTCGTTTTTCTGTATTGGGAAAAAGAAGGGAACACTTGAAATGCCCCGATGGTCAGTCTGTCAAGTGAATCGAAAAGTAGGAGAGTGGTATTGAATTATGAAAATGTTTAAAGATCAATATATTGTTGTGACTGGGGGAGCAGGGTTCATCGGCTCATGTGTGATTCGCACTCTCAACGACAGAGGTTATGATAACATCATTGTTGTCGATGATTTCGGGACTGATGAAAGATGGAAGAATCTCGTGGGAAAGAAATATGCGGAAATGGTATCGCCAAGGGAAATTTTCACCTGGCTTGAAGGGAAAGAGTCTTTGATTGAGGCTTTTATCCATTTAGGAGCCTGTTCCAGCACTGTAGAACGGGATGCTTCTTTTCTTTTTGAGAATAATTATCGGTTTACTGTCCGTCTTGCGGAATATGCACTAGAAAACGATCACCGTTTTATTTACGCCTCCTCAGCTGCTACATATGGCGATGGAAGCGAAGGGTTCTCTGATGATCATTCAGAATTGGAAAGATTCCGTCCCCTCAATATGTATGGGTACTCCAAACATATGTTCGACCTTTGGTTGAAAAACCAGGGGCTGTTGGAGAAGGTGTGCGGTCTGAAATATTTTAATGTTTTTGGACCCAATGAGTACCATAAGGAAAGAATGGCCTCAGCAATTTTTCACTTCAAATCTCAAATCCAGAATACAGGAGAGGTTCGTCTCTTTAAGTCCGATGATTCGAAATATCGAGACGGGGGTCAGTTACGCGATTTTATTTATGTGAAAGATGCTGCGCGATTGACTTGTGATTTGTTAAACCATGAAGCATATGGAATTTTTAATATCGGCACAGGCCAACCCAACACATGGAATACTCTTTCTTCCTCAGTCTTCAAAGGGCTGGACAAACCAGAAAAAATCCAATACATTGACCTTCCAAGCGATTTAATTGGAAAATATCAAAATTATACCTGTGCAGATGTGGGGAAACTCGCTACTGTTCTTAGTGATAAGCTTAACTTTACTCCGTTTGAAGATGGAGTTGTGAATTATGTGAGTCAATATCTGGCTCCGAAAAAATATTGGTGATGGAGATGAAACTATCTGGAATCTTTAGTCAAATTTCTCAGGAAAAGGTCTTGGTAGCAGGAGACTTTCTCTTAGATACCTATACGATGGGAAGCACGAGCAGGATTTCTCCTGAGGCTCCCGTCCCAGTTGTCCATGTCAATGAAGTGAGTCATCGTCCGGGTGGAGCGGGTAACGTCGCCCTCAATATGATCTCATTAGGATTAAAAGTGGTCACGTTAGGGAGGATTGGCAAAGATGAGTCTGGAGATCTTTTGCTACGGGAATTAGAAAGCGAAGGTATAGAAACAAGAGGTTTGCTGACTCAAAAGTCCTATAAGACCCCTATTAAGAATCGCGTGATCGCTTCCAATCAACAGATGTTACGGATTGATTTTGAAGAACTTGTGCCGATTGCTGAGGATTTAGAAAACGAAGTGATCGATCAAATCCCATCTCTGTTAGAAGAAGTTAAAGTTGTGGCGATTTCTGATTATGGAAAAGGATTCTTGTCGCGCCGTGTCCTTTCAGCCTTAATCACTCAGGCGAGAGAAATGGGAATTCCTGTCATTACAGATCCTAAGGGCGCTGATTTTTCAAAATATGCAAAATCGACTCTTCTAAAGCCGAATTACAAGGAGACATTAATCGCTTCCGGTTTGGATGAGGGAACAGACATCGACTTAGTGGGACAAACAGTTTTACAAAGATCACTTTGCGACGAGCTGTTGATTACCAGATCGGAAAAGGGGATATCTTACTTTCCTAAACAGGGATGTCGGAAAGATTTTTCGGTGAAAGTGCGTCAGGTGAAAGATGTGACAGGTGCAGGGGACACAGTTCTTTCCGTATTAACTTTTTGTATCGCAAATAATTTCTCTATGAATATAGCCTGTCGTTTGTCGAATATTGCCGCTGGTTTGGCGATCGAGGTGCTGGGTTGTGCTCGGATTACCTTACAGGATTTAGCCCATAGATTGCTTGAGGAGGATGTCGAGAATAAAGTATTCGGAGATGATCATCTTTATGCTCTTCAGGAAGTGTTGAGAGGGCGAGGATTGACCTTGTTGGGTCTGGAAGAAGACACACAACTCTCAATAAAGCTTCTTCAAACAATTCGGATGCTTTCGGTGACGGACCGAGATCTCTTGATTTACTTAAGGGACGGGTCGCCATGTGAGGAATTGGTTTATATCTTAACATCCTTGAAGGATGTCGATTATATCATTCACAACAATGAAAGTTTTCGAAAATTATGTCAGATGGTTAAGCCGTCTGATGTGTACGTCTTTGGTCAATCGGAGTTGAAGAAGATTGATCAGGTTTCCCTTTTGCTTTAAAAACTTCTTGGAGCCCCGAGTGGCTATCGCCGCTAATATCATGAAGTAATCAATTCGTGCCCGTGCCCGTGCCCGTGCCCGTGCCCGTGCCCGTGCCCGTGCCCGTGCCCGTGCCCGTGCCCGTGCCCGTGCCCGTGCCCGTGCCCGTGCCCGTGCCCGTGCCCGTGCC
>JAAKFL010000036.1 GCA_011065065.1 Chlamydiota bacterium
TCTATTAATTTCAAATGTTTTGGTAAAAATAACAGGATTAACAGGATCGTAAACGACAGGATAAACAGGATATAGGAGAGGGATCCTGTTTATCCTGTCGTTTACGATCCTGTTAATCCTGTTATTTTATCGTCTAGCAAAAGATGTGTTAAATTGTAAGGGCAAGCCTGCGCATTCCAAAAACTGACTTATTTTATCATGGAAATAATATTACCCTTTGTGATATCCTTTTTTCTTCATTAACCTAAAAACAAGGAGTGATTATGTTACCTACAGCAAGTCAACTTCCAAGAACTATCGTCACAAGAGCACCCATGAAAGTGAATTTGTCCCGATTTTACTCGACAAAATTACTCGTTAGAGACCTTAGGGATCTAACCTTGCATGGAAAGGCTTTGTTAGCATCAGTTGTTATCGGGACACCATGGATGGCCTATGATGGGATTAAAAGATGTAATTCTTTTCAAAGAAATGTTCAAGTTCTTCTTTCACCATTTTTGGGATTTGCCTATACCCCTTTTAAATTGATGACGATTGCGACGCGCTATCTTCACAATACTAAGTCTCATGCCGGCTGTAAGGACGAGCCCCCTAAACCTTGGGGAAATTAGCCTCTTCTGCTAAAACCCCAAAATTTTGGGGTTTCAGCCCTTCTTTCCTCTCTCTTGTGATTCAAATGAAGATTTGTTATAATATAAGAGTAGAGAATAATTTTATTACCCTAATAATCAAGAAGGTAAGTTATGACTGGTGGTGCAAATCCAGCTCAGGGGCCTTCGGAAGCCCCGAAAGTTGATCCAACAAGCCAAAAGGAGAGGTCTGGTGGGACTGAATATAATACCAGTACCCGTATTAACTCTGTCGATGAGCTCAGAACAAAAGAGCCTGAGCTTTATAAGGCAATACAGGAAGGGATGGCTCTTCAAATTATTAAAGAGCAAAGAAAACATAACAGAAAGATGAAAGAAATCTACCGCGAAGGACGACGACAATAATGATCCCCGAAAAAGTTGACCTATTTTTAGGGTATCCAGTTTCTCAAGAACTGGCCGCCCTGATTGATTCAATTCCCGCTGATCGGCGGGATTTGTACATTCAATCTACAGGTGAATACCTGACTGAAATCCAAATTGATAATCATCGTTATCTCGGAAAAAGTTGCGGTAATCTTTCGGAGCTGGAGAACTTAACGCTGTTGGAAGAAAATATTTACACCTTGCTCGAAAAGGTAGTTCCCGATTTCCCCTACACGGAAACTCCACTAACCCTCTTTCCCATTACCGATTAATGAACCTATCCGTAAATTATTTTTGCCGCTTTTCAACATCTTTTCTGCATCTTTTGCAAGCAAAAGATGCACGAAAATCTGAAAAAAATTGCCTAAAAATAATTTACGGATAGGTTCATGGAAATAGACACAGACGTGATCATCGTAACCGCAAGTGAGGCGGGCGAGCGGTTGGATAAAATCCTTGCTGCTCGCTATGAAAACAGACACTCACGCACCTACTTTCAATATTTGATTGAAGAACACTTGGTCTCTCTCAATGGCGCTCCTGTTAAAAAAAGGATCAAACCCATAGAAGGCGATGAAATTGAAGTGCATTTTGTTCTGACGCCTCAAACAGAAGTTCAACCAGAGCCTATTCCCCTCGATATCCTCTATGAAGATGATGACATTCTCGTTGTGAATAAACCAGCGGGAATGGTTGTGCATCCTGCACCTGGAAATTGGACGGGAACTTTTGTCAATGCCCTTTTGCACCATTGTCAAGATTTGGCCGCAGATCCCAACGATGTCCGCCCTGGAATTGTTCACCGCTTAGATAAAGAGACATCCGGAGTCTTGATCGCTGCAAAAAATCTTTTGGCTCAACAGAAACTTATCGAGCAGTTTGCAAACCGCAAAGTCAAAAAACAATACACTGCCATTTGTGTAGGAAATCCCGGAAAAGGAGAAATATCGGCTCCGATTGGCCGGCATCCTGTTCACCGTAAAAAAATGACTGTGATTGAAGGAGGAAAACCAGCGGTGAGTCATTATGAAACTTTGGCATATGACGAGCGGTTAAGTCTTGTCTCCATCAAACCGATCACCGGACGGACACACCAGATCCGAGTTCATATGAAGCATTTGGGTCATCCGATCCTTGGAGACCCTGTTTACGGGAATCCCTCATTCAATAAAAAAATGGGGATCCAGCGTCAGTTGTTGCATGCTGAGAAGCTCAGTTTAATCCATCCTGTGAGCGGTAAAGACTTGACATTCAATGCTCCAATGCCTCAAGATATGAATTACTTATGAGATTATTAGTTCAAAGAGTTAAAGAAGCATCTGTCGAAGTGGACGGTGAGATTGTTGGTGCCATAGGCTCTGGCCTATTGGCCTTTCTGGGTCTTCACCAGAGTGATAACGTCAACCAGATCCCGTGGATGGTCAAGAAGCTGTGTGGTTTGAGGATTTTTCGGGATGAAAACGATAAAATGAATCTCAGCGTCCAAGACGTTGAAGGAGAAATTCTTGTGGTCAGCCAGTTCACTCTCTATGGAGATTGTTCAAGTGGACGGCGCCCTTCATTTGTGAATGCCCTTTCTGGTTCAGAAGCAGAAAAGCTTTACGACCAGTTTATCAAAGAAGTTCAAGAAACTATGGGAAAGGTTCAGACGGGCAAGTTTGGAGCTTCTATGCAGGTTTCTTTGGTCAATGACGGTCCTGTGACATTGCTTGTTGATGTATAGAGGTTGAATCATTAATCAAAACTCTATATACCGGAATTAAGGAAAAATTGAATTTTTTCCAAAAATCTGACAAATCAAAGGCCGCCGAAAAGCGGAAATTTGGAACTGTTATCAATTGTATGAGGAACGAAGTATGAAAGAGTTTGTTGAGTATATCGTAAAGAATTTGGTGGACCACCCGGAGCAGGTAAAGATCAATGAGATCGGGGGGACCCAGACACTGATTATCGAGCTTTCGGTTGAAAAATCTGATATTGGTAAAATTATTGGGAAAAAAGGGAAGACTATTAATGCGATTCGCACGCTATTGATGTCTGTTGCCAGTCGGAATGGGATCAGAGTGAATCTTGAGATTATTGAAGAGGATGGTTCCAGAGTCGAGTAGATTTCTCAAAAAATTCAACGTAAAGGTGCAAAGACGCTAAGACGCAAAGAAAACAATAATTCTTTGCGTCTTAGCGTCTTTGCACCTTTGCGTTAAAAACTATTGAGGGATTTTAGGATGAAAAAAACTTCGGACCGAGCAGGATTCGAACCTGCGACCTCCCGCTTAGAAGGCGGATGCTCTATCCGCTGAGCTATCGGTCCAAAGGAAAGTATTATTTTAGCTTAGGTAACTCTAAAATTCAACCCGAAAAAAAAAACAGGATTAATAGGATAGTAAGGATAGACAGGATAATCTTTCTTTTCAAAATGTCCCAATAAGGGGATAATAGAATCACTATATAGGCAAAAATTTAAAAGGAATACTATGGAATACTTACATGTTAAAGATTTTAAGATTGGAATTGGACAGCCTCTCACCATCATTTCGGGCCCTTGTGTGATTGAAGGCGAAGAGGCCACTCTTCAGGCTGCGGCTGTATTGCGGGAGATGTTTGAGGGAAGTGGAATCAATCTGATTTTCAAATCGAGTTATGACAAAGCAAATCGCTCTTCGATTGATTCTTTTCGTGGTCCAGGACTTCAAGAGGGGTTGCGTATTTTACAAAAAGTTAAGGATGAATTTGGGCTCCCTGTTGTGACCGATGTACATTCTCCGGAAGAAGCCACTGCGGCAGGAGAAGTGTGTGATGTGATTCAAATTCCCGCTTTCCTGTGTCGCCAGACCGATCTTCTTGTGGCGGCGGCGAAGACGGGTAAACCGGTGCAGGTGAAAAAGGGTCAGTTTATGGCGCCATGGGATATGAAGAATGTTGTGGATAAGATCATTAGCCAAGGGAATCGCCAAATCATGCTCATGGATCGAGGGACAACTTTTGGGTATAATAATTTGGTGAGCGATATGAGATCGATCTTCATCATGCTTGATCTTGGGTTTCCAGTTTGTTATGATGCCACTCATTCCGTTCAGCTTCCGGGAGGACATGGAACGTCATCTGGGGGGCAGAGGGAGTTCATTATCCCGTTGGCTCGAGCGGCGATTGCAGCCGGAGCCAATGCGTTGTTTATGGAGTCCCATAAAAATCCTAGTGAGGCGATGAGTGATGGGACTTCAATGTTGTCTTGGGAGCAACTTGAGCTTGCATTACCTAAGCTTCGCCGGTTATATGAAAGAGTACAGGAGGATTGGTTTTAGTGTTCACACGCTCTTCGTTGATTGTCACGGTGGTAGTGCTCTTTTGTCTTGTGATTGTTTGGATTGGAGTGTCCATTTTTCCCACAAACAAATCGAAGCAAAGGTTCTTGATTCTATCGCAAGAGACAAAGGAGCAGAAGGATTTGGTGTCGACTCACAAGCAACTGCGAGAAAGGGTCAGGAAAGATCTCTATGTGACTCGAATCAATCACCGGCTGCAAGCAGTCCTAACGTGTCCGCTATCGGAGCTGACACTGACTCATGTTAAGGGGGAAGCTGAGGTGGTGGAGAACCTGAAGAAGTTTCAATGCTTGATGCAGGAAGAGATCTATAGTCTCCTGCCCGACGGAACCAAGATTCTTTTTGGGGAAGAGGGAAAACCGATGCAAATTGTGAGAGATTTCAACGCTGTTTCTGGCAAGTTTTATTATCAGCGTCATTTACTTACTGCCAACCGTGTCTTTGTTTCCCGTTTTTTGCTCCCTGGCTGGGAATTGCCCGATGTCATCAAAGATTACGAGCCAACTATGAAAGGGGTTGCCAGAAGTGCCGAGCTCACATTTGGTAACGGATTCAAGTTTAAAGCGCAAAATTTAAAAGCCACATTTTTTGTACCGGGGTTAGTGAAGTGAAATTATCTCGACTTTTTATTTTCTTTTATCTCATATCTTTTGGACTCTTTGCTGATGAACAGGCTTTTATTGTCGATGCAAAAGTTATGGAGTTTGATGCCAATACTCAGCTCCTGAAAGCCAAAGATGTGGTGATTGCCTTCAAGAATGGTGCCAAATTAATGAGTCACAGTGCTGAGCTGGATTTTGAGTCGTTAAGCGGTGTGATGTCGAGTGGTGAAGATGATGAGTTTGTTGTCTTTACAGGAATGATTACTGATAAGAATGAGAAGCCTCGTCCCATCGTAGTGAAGGGGAAAGTGATGATTGTCGAGATTCAAGAAAGCGAAACGAATTCTTCCCAACAGCGTATCGAAGTGGTTGCCGAGAAAGATGTTGAAATTTTGTACGATCGAGATTTCACCGCTTATGGAGATCGAGCTGTTTTTCGAAATGAAAAAGTGGACGAACTTGATTTCTCCTCACTAACCGATTCTGGAACTTTAACATTAGAAGGGGAAAGCGAAGAGCACCTTTGTCGTGTCGAGCATAAAAATGGAGATGTGATTGAAGCTTTGCGCATGAGTTTTCTCCCTTTTGAAAACCAGATTGATGGATGGCACGTACACGGATCGATCACTTCCATAGGAAAGCTTCGAGAAGTGATTGTGAAGTCTGATCATATTTGCTGGTTGCCAAAAGAGAAAGTCATACGATTGGATGGTAAATCTCTTATTTTGGATGAAGAGGTGGGGTCTTTGATGTCCAATGGTTCCTTAGAAATCATTCGCGAAGGGCCATCTGAGAATGCTCCCATAAAAAAAGTTGTGGCGAAAGGAGAAGTCCGCTTTGACCATAGCGATGAGGAACATTCATTGGGTGGTTTTGGAAAAATGGTTTTGGATTACCAAGAAAAGAAATTGGTGATCACAAGCCCAAAAGATAAAAATGGCTTCACATCGCCTTCTCAGCAGGCTTTTTTTAAAGATTCCGTGGGCAAAATTTACGCCGATTCTTTTGAAATTACATATGAGTTAGAAAAGAATCAGGTAAAACCGATAGATGTTCTCATAAAAGGGAATGTACGCATGCAGAATCAGTATATTCCTGATACAACAATAAGAGAAATATTAGAACAATACGCGATTGCTGATGTGGTGAAGTATTCTCCTTCCACCAACAAAATGATCCTCAAAGCATCCAGGGGAAATCGGGTGTTGTATTACGACAAAACAAAAGGAATTCAGGTAAGTGCTCCTGGTTTGTTTATTGTCAGAGGATCGAATGACGAGTTTAAAGTTCGTGGGAAGGGAAATGTGCGATTGAAATTCACTCAAAATGAAATCGCAGAACTTCAAAAATACTTCCCCTTCCTCCAATAATTAGAGAAATATAAAAACATCCTGTCCATCCTTATTATCCTATTATCCTGTTCACATGTGCTAAAAAAAACAGGATAAAAGGATAGTAAGGATGGACAGGATGTGGTTATTTCCCGATAGGGGTCCTAAGAGGCTATAAATTTTTTATTTTATTTTCAAAAAAATCTCTTGGTCGTTATGATGCCACTTTTGTGAATTAATCTGAAAGGAGGTCAATTTATGACAACACCAGTTTCAAATACAGAATATAAAGTATCCCAGGCAGAGATTAGCAAATCACCTCCAAGAAACAGAGTTGGTCTTTTGGAGCTTGATTCAAAAAAAATGAATGAAATTATTTTGAATGGGTATGTTAAGGATGAAGCAATTTGCACCTCACCCAGAAGAACTGTCCCCCTTTCTCCATCCAGATTATTCCAATCTGCAGAGGTCAAAACTTTTCAACGGAGTCGTTCTCGGTCAGCACCACAGAAGAAGCCGCCAGGAAAAAAGAGGTCAGGTTCTTCAAGAATGCGTAGAAATAAACAATTGACAAAGAAGGGCTTATAACTCTTCTTATTCATAGCCATCAAATGCCATGATGAGTATAATGGCAGTTATGACAGGTCAGACCTCAAAAAAACGTAAATGCTTGGAAGTTCGCAACTTAGAGAAAACCTATGGGGGTCGAAAAGTTGTGAATGGTCTTTCTTTTTACGTGGAACCCGGTGAGGTTGTGGGACTTTTGGGTCCGAATGGTGCGGGGAAGACCACGGCCTTTTACATGACGGTAGGATTGATCCGGCCCGATGGGGGACAGGTCTTATTCAATCAAAAAGACGTCACAAAGTCTCCCATTCACTTACGGGCTCAGATGGGGATGGGTTATTTATCTCAGGAGCCTTCAGTATTTCGGAGCTTAACAGTTGAAGAGAACATTCTTTGTATTTTAGAAAATCTTAATCTGACAAAAATTCAGAGAATGCAGAGATTGGAGGAGCTGTTAGCGGAGCTCCATCTTGAATCATTGGCCAAGAAGAAGGCGGGAGCTCTTTCTGGAGGAGAAAGGCGTCGTCTTGAGATCACTCGGGCTATGATCACGAATCCGACATTTCTTTTACTTGACGAGCCGTTCGCTAACATTGACCCGATCTCGGTGAATGAGTTAAAGGAGATGATTACTCATCTCTCTCAGAAAAATATCAGCATTTTGATTACTGATCACAATGCACGAGAAATTTTTTCAATTGTTCATCGTAGTTACTTGATTAGTGAGGGAAAGGTGATGAGCACAGGAACAGTGGATGCTTTGATCAATAATGAGGAAGTGCGTCGCACGTATCTCGGGGAAAGCTTCCGTCTTTAAGCCGCAGATTTAGTTGGACAGGCTTTGTAAATTTTAACGCAAAGAAGCAAAGGCGCAAAGAAGTTCATGCATGACTTGGACCAGAGGTCCATGCGCTTTTTCGACCCAAATTGATGCCCGTGATTTGAGCCTTGAAAAAGGCTCAAATCACGGGCATCAATTTGGGTCGAAAAGTCCTCGATCGCGTTGCGATCATAGCATGTAAAATAATCTTTGCGCCTTTGTGTCTTTGCTTCTTTGCGTTAAAATTTACAAAGTCACGTTGCAAGGTGAAATGTTTCTAATGAATTTCATGAGGACCGAAGAAGAACTGAATCTCCTCTTTCGCTGTCGCCTCGGAATCAGATCCGTGAACCGCGTTTTCTCCGATTGAATTTCCATATTTCCATCGAATCGTCCCTTCAGTCGCCTTTTTGGGGTCGGTCGCCCCCATAAGCTCTCGATTCTTCGAAATGGCTTTATCTCCGTCTAAAACCACTACGACGACAGGGCTAGATGACATGAATGTTGTCAATTCCTCAAAGAAAGGACGCTCCTTGTGAACCTCATAAAACTGTCCCGCTTGTTCGGGAGTGAGTTGGACCATTTTTAAAGCGACAATCTTCAATCCACCATCTTCATAATGCGCAAGAATATCCCCGATATTGTTCCCCTTCACAGCATCAGGCTTGATGATACTTAAAGTTTGCTCTGCTGAAACAGAACCTGTGAATAGGATAAGAGCTGTTAGGAAATATCGAATCATGAGCGCACCCTTTCTAGAATATCTGCAGGCTTGAAGAAATAATTAATTTCAAATCGTGCAGTTTCCGGAGCATCAGATCCATGGACAGCATTTTCATCAATAGTCTTAGCAAAGTCAGCTCGGATTGTGCCAGGGGCCGCATCTTGAGGGTTTGTGGCTCCCATGACGTCACGGTTTTTAGAAATCGCGTTTTCTCCTTCCAAAACCATAATCATCACAGGACCAGAAATCATGAAGGTGACAAGGTCATTAAAAAAGGAACGCTCTTTGTGAACAGCATAAAAGCCTTCGGCGTCACTTTTTGAAAGGTGTTTCATTTTTGCCGCAACGATTTTGAGGCCACTTTTTTCAAATCGACTGATAATATCGCCGATGTGGTTTTTACCAACGGCATCAGGTTTAATGATAGAAAGTGTTTGTTCGGTTGCCATATTGATTTACTCCTTTGGTTATGAGTTGATTATGATAACAGGAAAATTCTTTCTTGTCAAAACAACTTCTTATTGAGTTTTGGATCTATTTCTGCTAACCTAATTAAGAAAAAACCCAATAGAAAAATATCTTTATGAAAGTTCCTCTCTCCTGGTTAAAAGATTATATTGCTATCGAGCAGTCACCATCTGAAATTTCAGAAATATTGACAATGTTAGGTCTTGAAGTTGAGGCCATTGAAAGCTTTAGCCCCTCGTTCACAGATGTTGTTGTCGGGAAGGTGGTTGGATCGGAAAAGCATCCGGATGCGGATCAGCTCCAAATTGCCTCTGTTTCCGACGGAGAACAAGTGTACCAAGTAGTCTGTGCAGCTCCGAATTGCCGCGAAGGGTTGGTAACAGCTTTTTGTCGTATAGGTGGTAGCTTAGAAGAAGAGGATGGAAAATCCTTTCACGTGAAAAAGGCTAAGATTCGAGGTGTGGAATCTTTTGGGATGCTCTGTTCCGGAAAAGAGCTTAGGGTTTCAGAGGACTACAATCGGATCTTAGAGCTCCCCGACAACTTTGCAGTGGGTTCAGATCTGACGGAGTTTTATTCCGATGATATTCTTGATATTGCGATCACTCCCAATCTTGGCCATTGCGCGAGTATGCTTGGGGTGGCCCGAGAATTATCAGCAGCTTTGGGTCTTCCCCATACGCGACCTGAAGGCCACGTGAAAGAAAATTCAGCGCAGAAGATTCAAGATCTCGCAACCGTTAAGGTTCACGATGTGGATTTATGTCCACGATATGCTTGTCGTGTGATTGAAGGAGTCAAAGTAAGGCCTTCTCCGATGTGGCTTCAACAAAAATTGACTCATGCCGGTATTCGTCCTGTGAACAATATTGTGGATGTGACGAATTTCGTTTTGATGGAAACAGGGCATCCTTTGCATGCATTTGATTTTGATCGATTAGAAGGAGGTCAAATCCACGTCAGGAAGGCTGATGCGGGTGAGAAAATTAAAACTTTAGACGGAAAAAAACGAACGCTTTGCGAGGGATTTCTGTTAATTTGCGATCAGTCAAGACCCGTTGCTCTAGCAGGTGTGATGGGCGGAGAAGAGACAGAAGTTTCTGAGAAGACTGTGAATATTCTTTTAGAGTCGGCCTACTTTGATCCTGGAACAATTCGGAAAGCCAGCAAGCATTATGGTTTGTCATCTGATGCATCGAGACGTTTTGAAAGGGGATGTGATCCCAATCAAGTGATCTTATCTTTAGAAAGGGCGACTTCGATCATTCAAGAAATTGCAGGGGGTTCTGCATGTAAAGGAATCATTGATGTCAAACAATCTGAGTTTGAGCCGCAAAGGATTCCTTGTCGCGTTGCGAGAACGAATGAAATCTTGGGGATTCAATTGAGTCCTGGGGAAATCGAAGAGGTCTTTAAGAGACTAGGGTTTCATTATACATGGACAGGTGCCGAAATTTTGAATGTGGAAGTCCCGACATATCGAGCCGATGTTTCTGGTGAGATCGATTTGATTGAAGAGGTGGCCCGAATTTATGGCTACGATAAGATACCGAAAGAGTTGGCTTTATACTGCATGTCGCAGGCTCCTCATTCCCCCATCTTCCTTTTCGAAAGACTGGTTCGTGAGAGGATAGTTGCAGAGGGGCTTCAAGAGATACTCACCTGCGATCTTATCAGTCCGACTCAAGTCGCACTTGTTGAAGATGACGTGATTCCGAAAGAGTTTGTGATCAAAGTGATGAACCCTACTTCGATTGACCAGTCTGTTCTGCGCCCCTCATTGATGCCGGGTATGCTGCAGGTGGTCAAATATAACTTGGATCGACAGATTCAAAATCTCAGTCTTTTTGAAATTGGGCGCATTCATTTTCATGAAGAGGAACAGTATAAAGAGCAATCGGTTGCCGGGATTATGATGACCGGAGATGTTCGTCCTCATCATTGCGAAGAGAAAACACGAGAAGTTGATTTTTATGACTTAAAGGGAATTTTGGAAAATATCATGCGCTCCCTTTTAGTAGGACCGTGTGATTTTAAGACAAGTGATCTTCACATCTTTCACCCCGGTCGTCAAGCGTCGTTGATTGTGGAAGGAGTTGTTGTCGCCACGTTAGGTGAGTTGCACCCATCGATTACCCGATTGCTGGACATCAATCAAAGAGTTTATTATGCGGAGTTCAATCTCCATGACCTGATGCAGGTGAGGAGAACTCAGACCAAAATGGAAAGCATTCCGCAGTTTCCATGTTCTGTCCGTGACTGGACGGTGACGATGGTGGAGGAAGAGCCTGTTGAAAGTGTCTTCAAGGCAGTGCGAAGTCTTGACTCAAAACTTCTAGAAGACGTTCAGCTTATCGTGATTTACCGCAGTGATCGTATCGGAGGTAACCTCAAAAATGTGACATTCCGTTTTGTGTACCGTGATACCAAGAAGACCGTGTCTCAAGAGGAGGTGGACAGAGAACATTCTCGACTGACTCAAGAAACATCAAAGTTATTAGGCAAGGCCGTGATTTAACCTTAGAGGAAACTTATGAAAAATACTTCAATTTTTTTTGCAGGATTGATTGTCTTGGGCTTGACATCTTGTGGATCACCCAACCAGGGTGACATTGTTAAGCAAAAATATGTCCATAAATATGGACTTGAGATCCCTTCTGATGATTGGTCATCAAGGGGAGAAGATGGGATTGTGATTTCCACATTAGCGAGTGGCGTGACAGTTTCCAACGCTTATGTTCATGGAACGCTTCATGGCGAAACGACTCACACTTTTCCATACAGCGATATCATTGAAAAAGTCGATAATTACGAAAATGGACATCTTGCGAAGCAGACCTTTAACAATGAAAATGGTTGGCCGCGTGAAGAAATTCGATATTTAGCTGGAAATCGTACCGAAAAGACAAAATGGTATGAAAACTCTGCTCCTCAAAGCGTTGAGATGTATGAGGGAAGAAGCCTGGTCTCCGGTGAGTACTACACTTCAAACAACCAGCTTGAGTCCCGTGTTGATAAAGGTGAAGGAATGAGAATCGTCCGCGATTTTTATGGAACTCATAAGCGAAATGAGCAAATTGCTCATGGCAATGTGGTTCTCGTATTGAATTATCATCCCAATCAAGTCTTGGAAAGTGAGACTCCTTATACCAACGGAGTGATCGAAGGGACTCGTCAAACATTTTATCCTTCAGGAGAGCCGAAGACATCTGAAAGTTGGATTGCTGGCAAGCAGCATGGATTGGCAGTGACCTATAAGAATGGTTTTGTTTGGATGGAAACTCCTTTCGTCGATGGACACAGAGAGGGTGTAGAAAAGATTTACCGCCATGGAAATGAAATTGTGGAAGAAATTACTTGGTTCGAAGGGAAAAAGCATGGACCGCACCGACGGTATTTTGATGATATTGTGAAAACCGAGTGGTATTATCGCGATAGCATCATGCCGAAGGGAAAGCGTGATCAGTTCATGACCCACGGCCACGAATAATTAGGACGATTTTAACGCAAAGAAGCAAAGACACAAAGACGCAAAGTTTGTGTCTTTGCTTCTCCTAAATAACAAAATTACAAGTTACTTATTGTAAACTATTTAAAAACATCCTGTCCATCCTAACTATCCTTTTATCCTGTTTCCCTAGCACAGGATAACAGGATAA
>JAAKFL010000037.1 GCA_011065065.1 Chlamydiota bacterium
AGGGTGACATAATCCGCGGTCAGTGTCACCCTTTCAGGGCTTGATGTTTTTTTGTTCGTTTTCCCAGGCCTCCGCTCTGCTACTGCCTGGGCTGACCATATGCCAGGCTTTCAGCCCTGATGTATTTTTTTTGAAAAGCAACTTTTTATTTTTTAGACGATTTCAAAGAGACATAATGTGTGATGTTTCCTTGCTTGACCAGCAGCAACACAGGCCTTCCAGCATCGGACTCATTTAAGTTTTGATAAAACTCTTCGGGTGTTATCACGTCCTGATGATTGACCGATATGATCAAGCTCCCTGCTTTGATTCCCGCAAGCTGTGCCACACTTCCCGCAGAGACCGATGAGACGACAACTCCCTTCTCATTGTCATACCCATACTTTTTCTTGAGATCGGGTGTGAGTTCGGTCACCTGAACTCCAAGCTGATTGACAGATTCGGATGCGGATACCACGTTTCCAGGATGTTTCCCCACTTTCACATCAATGTTTTTGATGGATTTTCCCCGTTTAACTTGCAGTCGGATCACCTCGTCTGGCTTCATAATCGACACAGCGTTCCGAATGACTGATATGTTGTCGACGACTTTGCCATTATACCGAAGAATGACATCGCCTCTTTTCAGACCTGCTTTTTCGGCAGGGGAATCTTTGGCGACATCAGCAACAAGAGCTCCTTGGACATCGTCTAGATCAAAGGCGTCGGCTAATCCATGATCGACTTGTTGAAGCACAACTCCTAAATAGCCACGCGTAAAAGTTCCATTGTGAATGAGCTGTTCCATAATGTGCTCGGCAAGATTGCTCGGGATGGCAAATCCAATCCCCATGTAGCCTCCGGTATTAGTCGCAATTGCCGTATTCATGCCTACAACTTCTCCCCTGAGATTCAGAAGGGGGCCGCCAGAGTTTCCACGGTTAATCGCCGCGTCGGTTTGAATGAAGTTTTCAATAGGAGTCAATCCCAAATTGCTTCGGTCAATCGCACTCACAACACCGACTGTTAAGGTAGCACTCAATCCCAGGGGATTTCCAATAGCGATGACCCATTGTCCGACTTCTAGAATGTTTGAATTGCCAAGTTTTAAGTAGGGAAAGTTCTTCCCTTCGATTTTGAGAACTGCTACATCGGTATTGGGATCCCGTCCAATCACTTTCGCTTCGTACTCTTTTCCGTTTTTTAGGGTGACAGTCACGGTTTCGGCATTGTCGACAATATGATTGTTGGTCAGCAGGTAGCCATCTTCACTGACAAGAAAACCTGATCCTTGCCCAATCGAAGGACGTGATTCTCTTTGGGGTACCTGAAAAAAACGGTTCCAAAAATCATCCCCAAAAGGATCGTTCCCTTTTTGCTGGAAAGGGGAGCCAAGGAATTTTTGCTGAGGAGTTGACTGGAACTCCACTTTCACAGAAACAACGGCCGGTATGGCTTCTTTTGCCACAGATGTAAAGTTTTCCAAGCTATAGGATGATTGGGGAATCGCTGTGGCACTGATTGTGAGAGTCAATATTGTGAATGAAGAAAGTAAAAATCGTTTTATCATATGGCTATCTCCTATAGTTGGCTTAATATTGAAAGAGCTCTTCCGATACTGAGAAATCCTTTTTTAAATCTTCTGACCCCAAAATGTTCATTGGGAGCATGTATTTGATCGTCCGCTAGTCCCAAGCCAACAAAGACCGTATCTCCTCCGCACATCTCAGAAAGAGTCGCAGAAATTGGAATGGAACCACCCTCTAGAATATATTCAGCGGGAATATCAAACACCTCTTGATAGGCTTGAGAGAAGGCTTTCACGATTTTGGAATTGACATTGGTGCGCAGCGCGATCCCTGTTCCAGGATGAACGTGGACATTGATGTCGATGCCATCGGGAGCATGACTTTGAATGAAGTCGGCAATGCTTTGACCAACTTTCTTTGGATTTTGATCGGGGACAAGGCGGCATGAAAGCTTAGCGGTAGCTCTGGCGGGAATTACAGTTTTAAATCCCATTCCTGTAAATCCGCCGTTGAGACCGTTGATTTCAAGTGTGGGACGTAAGCCCAATCTCTTCCCCGGAGAAATGTGACGCTCTCCTCCTGTCGGCTTTTGGCCAAATGTTTCGTGGTAATCCTGTTCATCAAAACTTAAGGAGACCACCTTTTTTTCCTCTTCAGTGAGCTCAGTGATGTTATCGTAAAATCCTGGGACTTGTACCACTCCATTCTCGTCTCGCAGTTTTCCCAAAACTTGGACCAGCGCATGAAGGGGATTAAACGCAATGCCTCCGTGTGTTCCTGAATGGAGATCAGAATTTGTCCCATCGATAATCACATCCATCGTGACAATACCGCGTGCTCCCAATGTGACTGCGGGTGTCGTCCGATTCTTCATCCCCACATCCACAATGGCCAGATAGTCCGCTTTCACTTCATCCCGTTTCTTCTCTAACCACGCCGGAAGACTCGGACTGCCAATCTCCTCTTCTCCCTCAATCAAAATTTTTAAATTAACGGGAAGAGATCCCGTTTTCTCGAGAATGGAGGTGATGGCGAGAATCGTATAAAAGCATTGTCCTTTATTGTCTTGAGCTCCCCTTGCGTAAATTTGCCCATCATGGATTTCTGGTTTAAACGGGGGATTCTCCCACTCTTCCAATGGAACCACCGGTTGGACATCATAGTGATGATACAGCAATAGTGTCGGTTTGTCAGGTCCCGCTTTCAAATGAGTGGCAAAAATGACCGGATGCCCATCAGTATCCCACATATCAATGTGAAGACCGCGCTTTTGTAAGTAATCGGCTAACCAATTGGCGCATGCTTTGACATCTTTGATGTGATCGAGATCAGAGCTGATACTTTTAAACTCCAAAAACTTCTTGAAGTCCTTAAGTCCTTGATCTTTTACTTGATCATAAAGCTTTTCTAATTCTTGTAGTTCTAACATAATAGAGTACATTACCAAAATAATTTTAAAATTCCAAGTGATAAAATAATGAAATAAACCACCAGGCTGAGCTTTACTTTCTTGTTGTGTCGAGGGATGAGTTGGGGTGACTCAGTCACTTGTCTCAGATAATCAATTCTTTGCTGAATTCCAAAGTGATGCCAGCTGGGGTGGTGGTGAATGTTGCCAGCCGCAATGGCAATGTGATCCAAGGCTCCGATCATACTGTGGAGAGGGATCCCAAGTTGGAAACCATAGAGGTCTGCTTGCCTTTCAAAGAGGCGGGAAAAATAGCCAAAAACGAAGCGAAAGTAGAGCCACATGATGAGGACGTACGGGATAAAGACCAGAACGGGATGATAATCCATGGAGGCTCCGAATACATCAAAAAAGAGACCCACGCTCACCATCATGCCGAGGATAATGAATGGATATAAAATGAGGTGGTAATTTTTGCTGTGGCCAATTTCATGGGCTAAGATCGCTTCAATGTGCTCCGGTGCCAACATGGTGAGGAGTTTGGGAGTAAACATGACGTATCGAAATCGGGGAATTAAGCCAACGATGGCGGCAGTCATTGTGTTGCCCATTATCGTCCAGACTTTCATTCCCCCATGTTTGAAATGAGCTTTCTGGCATATTTGCTTGAGTTTTTCATGGAATTCATCGTCTGGGAGCGGAGTGCATTGCCAGAATTTTTGTAAGAAGAAGGGGAGGAATAGCAAGCTCAGAATCAATAGGGATAAGGCGACAATCGTGAAAATCAGGTCATCTTGAACTCCGAATACCCAATAATCCAGATCAAGAATCAAGGTCAGAGTGAAGTAAGGAATCAGGAAGGGAATCAAAAAGCGGACATGCCCCGCAGCTTTACGCAAACGGAGTTCTGGATTTGGTCCTGCTGTATACCGAAACAGTGCCATGCCAAACAGATAAAGAATGATCGATCCAGCAGAAAGAAGGGTTAACGACCAACGCATCCATGGGAACTCAATTTGGACTCCAACCATCAAAAAAGTGAAGAAAAAGTAAGTCAACAGCTCGAGATTTGTGACGAGACTCATCCGCTCAATTTGTGCATACCCCCTGGGGCGAAAAATTCGACTCTGCAGAGCAATGATACCTAGACACAGAAGATACCCTCCAATCGAAGCCACCAGAATATCAAGAGAACTGAGGTCCCAAAATCCTTCTGTCATCTCGAAAGAGAAATTGATGACAAGCATCAAAATGATTAGAGAAAATATTTGTCCGTACATTTAATTAACTTAATATTTCAAAAGGATGTTTTCCTTTTTCGTTTAAAAGGGCATTTTCTTTTTTCAATAAATCTTTTCCCGTAAAGACGATTTCGATCCCATTCTCAAATTGTGGCGCGAGGTGTTCGAATACAGCCTCTTGAACTTCATGTTTATTCAGGGAAAGAATCCGATCACGATACTTCTGTCTGATTTCTAGCGACCTTCCTTCTTTCATCCAGCTATAAGCTAAATCTCCCCGTGATCCAGGAGGAACAGGGTTGTCAAGTTTTTGGATCTCCTCTAACTTGGCTTCTTCAAGACGACTCTCATCAAACTCATTGTTTTTTATCAGCTCCAGTGATTCCTGAAATGCATCCAATGAACGAGAAATATTGGGATCGCGAAACGCGTAAAAGTAGAAAGAGCCGCTCAGACTATTATTCACTGCTCCGGAGCCATAAGCTCCGCCCTGTTCACGGATCCTTGGGTGCAGCGTGGCATTATCAAAAATATGGCTCGCCAAATTCAGTGCAGGTGAGTGAGGATGGACATATGGAATCGTGGGAAGAACTTTGCTTGTAAAGGCCACTTGCGAGGCGATCAGACGGGCTTGTGAAGGGACTATGGGTACCATGTAATCTCCCTTCCAAGAGTCATAAGTCTGATGGGGGACATCCAATAATCCATAAAACTTGTTTTGAACAATTTCCTCATAAACATCAGAAGTGCAGGTGATCACAAGGTGCGGATCTGCAAGACCAAGAAGGTGCTGTTGCAGCCATTTCATTTTTTCCACCAGGTCCAGAACATAAAGATCGAAATCGGACACTAAGTTTTTCATCAAATTGAAGTGATTGATCCCAAACCAATCATTTGTGATTTTTGAAGAAAGATTCAGTCCACTTGCACCGAGATTAATCGCATACTTCATCGCATGTTGAGTGAAGTGTGTTTCTAATGTCGTGAAATGTTGCAACAATACTTCTTTCAAACGAGGAATATCATCAAAGTCCAAACTCACAATCATATCTCGGAAAAGAGCCAATAACTTGTCCGTTTTTCGGTGCAATGCTTTTCCTTTGATATGAAGCGAGGGAATAAACTGCGAATAGTCGAACGCAAGATTGTTGAGACATAGTGCCCCTCCAACATCCCCTGTGTGGGTTTGGATGTAATCGAGGTTTTCCTCGTAAGTCCGGCCTCCACACCCCATCTGTGACATCAACATGGCAAAAATTCTCACATAGGGCAAATACACTTCGGGAAGGTTGGGAAGATTATAAATCATGTCGGCATAGAGAATTCCATTAGTAAAGGTATCGTGATGAAAGACCTCCAGATGACCATGCTTCTGATTATCCAACGCAAAATCGCGGGCTTCTTTTGGAACATCATCGAGCGAGATCTTGGGCAGAATATCGATATCTTCATCTTGAGCGGATAATTGGTATTCTTCAAGACGAGTCGCTTGATCCTTGATCTCCTTGATCTCATCTTCAGTCAACTTTGATTGAATCTCATCTAACTTGGCTCTTTCTTGAGCCAGTTCTTCCTTAGTTTGAGTTTTGCTGGGTTCGAGCGTTAGCAAAACGCGGTGAGGATTTTGCAGGAGATACTTCTCTATCAAATCTTCCAAATACCTTGGGTTTTTGGCTATCGACTCCCTAAGATCATTAAAGAGCGTATGAATCATCAATCCATATTCAGGTTTCCCTTGGTGCTGTTTAAATAATGCCGATCGGAAAAATAACGAGAGACCATAGGGATAACCATCTCCTGTGATTTCACTTCGTGAGAGTTCCAATTGATGCAAAGCGCTCTCAAGAAGATTGGTTGGAATCCCTTCTCGAACAATCTTTTCCAAAGTCTCTAAAATCAGTTTTTCTAAAGGTTCCCCATTTTCAGGATTGGCTCCTTGCATGATGATCACAAAGGGAACTTCACTCACATCTCCTTCTACATAGGAAGAAACCTGAGAACAGAGACCTGATTTTAAAATCGCTTTTTTCAGTGGCGAAACATCAGTGTCCAACAGAATCATCTCAAGAATACTCAACGCAAGAAAATCCTTTTGCTCCAACACATGACAGGTCAGCCAACCTAAAGTGATCATGGTTTTATCTTGTGGATCTTCATCTGAACCAATAGGATAATGGGCATGTTTGGTTACAGGGGCCTTGTACCTTGCTTGGCGGGGAAGCGGCGGGAGCTGTGGAAGGGGTTCCACATGGTCTAGGACCTGTTTGGTGATAAATTCTAAATGTCCCTTTAGAGGCATATTCCCGTAAAAGAAAAAGATGCAGCGACTGGGATGATAGGAACTGTTGTGAAACTCTAGAAATTCTTCATAGGTTAAATCGGGAATCGCTGCCGGGTCTCCACCGGAATTAAACCCATAGGTCAGATCGGGATAAAGCGCTTGATTGAGTTCTTCCACCAATCTTTGAGTTGGAGAAGATAGCGCCCCTTTCATTTCGTTAAAGACAATTCCTTTATAGATAAGCGGGGATTTTTCGTTCTGGGGTTCAGTGAATTCGAGTCTCCAGCCCTCTTGGAGAAAACATTTTTTATTGAGTATCGGGTTGAAAGCTGCATCCAGATAAACTTCAAGGAGATTATAGAAATCCTTGGAAATCTGAGAAGCTGCAGGATAACAGGTGAAGTCGGCTCCCGTCATGGCATTCATAAAAGTATTGAGGCTGCGACGGGTCATGCTAAAGAAAGGATCGCGAATAGGAAACTTTTTTGATCCGCATAAGACTGAATGCTCAAGGATATGGGCCACACCATTGGAATTGATAGGAATCGTCTGAAATAAGAGGTTGAAAACGTTCTCGGGATCATCGTTAGCAATGTGCATCACTTGAGCTCCCGTTTTATTGTGCTTGAGCTCGATAATCACACTGTTGATTTCGGGAATATCGACAACGTTCTCAACGTGAAACCCTAAAATATCTTGACTTTCTTTAAATTCGACTGCCATCCTCATTTACCTTGTTATTGAGTTGAAAAGTGAGATATGATATTACTTTAGAAGATCATTTTATCACAACCTTGCTGAATATCATGAAACATTTCGCAATATTTATATTTTTTCTTTTTATTTATTCCTTAAATCTCTCAGCGGAGGAGGATTTCGAGGTTATTCGCCAGGATTTCGAACAGGGAAAATACCAATATATTTTGGATGAATATGAATTTCTTTATCAGAAATGGTTAAAAGATGGTCGATTAGACGAGTATATCGCCAGTCGAAGGGATTTGGTGAAGGAAGGTGTTGACCATCTCAAAAATAAACTGAGAGTTCAAAGAAAAAATCAGAAACAGCTTCATGATTTAAACAGATATAAGAATAAACTACTTATGGAACTTTGTGAAGATCATCCCGACCTAAAAATTTCAAATATTGTCAGACGCATCGTTCGCTATCATCAGCTTGCTATGAAATACGAGGATTCTGTGGCGTTTTTGAACTTTTTGGATTTGGGAGCAATCAATACACTTAAAGACCCGTTGGTTTTAGAGATTCAGCAGTTGTTGTTCAATTATCATCTAAAATCAATTGTCCTTTCATCTCTCCTCATTGACTGTTGCATTGACCCCAAAACGGCAGCGTTTCACAGTGCTATTATTTCTTTGGATAAGAATGTAGCGCTCAAAAAAATATGTGATGCCCACCCTGAATCGCAGCCAGCAGCCATGTGTTTAGAGGCCATACAGGTTGACTTAGCAAAATTGCCCGTCGCCTATGAACAGAAATATCTCAGTGATCTTTTGGTGGGAATGAGAGCTCCCATTAATGAAATCGAGGATGAGGTGCGATATATTATCAAAAAGTCTTACCTTCATAAGATGGCCATCCTTGATAAAGGGTAAAAAAACCTTTGGATCTCCTAAATAACAAAATCGCAGTTACCTCATATCAGCTGCTAAAAACATCCTGTTCATCCTTACTATCCTTTTATCCTGTTTCCATGTGCGAAAAAAACAGGATAAAAGGATTGTAAGGATGGACAGGATGTTGTTATTTCCCGATAGGGGTCCATGAGGACTGGCTCGCTTCTCGGTTAAATTTTCTAATAATTATTATTTTAATGACGCATTGCGTAATAAATTGTTGCGTTAAAATGACGCGGTGTGTTACGATTGGATTTCAAGACGGAGGAAGTTATGACAAGAGTCATCAAACGTTATAAAAATAGAAAACTTTACGATACGAAAGAGAAGTGCTATATCTCGTTAAATGATATCGCAGAACTTATCCATCAAGATGTTATGGTTCAAGTAGTTGAGAAGGGGTCCGGAAAGGACATTACAAATCATATTTTGACTCAGATTTTTATTGAAGAGAGTAAATCAGGGCAAAGTTTGATTTCAACGGAATCCCTATTTGACATGATCCGCTGGGGGAGCAAAACTGCTAATGATTATTTTAACACAGTGCGTCAAGCTGTCAGCGAGTTAATTCCTTCATTCTCTGAACCCAAGAAGGGTAAGAAAGATGAGATTGAAGAGTTAAAGAAAAGAATAGATAAGTTAGAGAAGTCTTTAGAAAAAATGGAGAAATAATAATTCCAAAAACAGGAGGAATAACATGAAAAAACAAAAACAAATAATCGATAAAATCATTGATTATTCAAAAAGCACAGTGGACTCTTTGATTGAGACAGGGAGAGATTGTGAGAAAAAAGTGAGAGATCAAGTTCATGGTGGACTGAATCAGCTTTATCACACTCTTGGTCTGAGTTCACAAGAAGATCTGAATGAGCTCCGAAAGGAGATCAAGCCCAAGACTTCTAAGAAGAAAAAGAAGTAATTGGGGCTCGGAGATGGAACTTTCATATGCAGAACCGGTCCCTTTGTTTCCTATACAAAGGGTGTGGGCACTATGTCTTAATTTCTGTGGATTGCTGAGGTCGTTTATCCATGCGGCCTTTGTTAATCTTGTTGGGAGGACTCCGTCTCCACCATCTTATTTTCGGTTGCTCCGTAAAAGGCTAGAATTACTCGGCCCCACATTTATCAAATTGGGACAAATGTTGGCGAGTCGAGATGATATCTTGCCTCACGAGCTGACCGAAGAATTCAAGGAGTTGTTGAATCGACTCCCTGAAGTTCCCTTTTCTGAGATCTCGATGAGAATTGAAGAATCATTGGGAGCTCCCATCGAAGAGTTATTTGAAGAATTTTCCGAAAAACCATTAGGTTCCGCTTCCATTGGCCAAGTTCACTTCGCCAAGACAAAAGAAGGGGATTCAGTGGTGGTGAAAGTCATCAAGCCAGGTGTGCGTGAAGTGGTTTTAGCCGATATCAAACTTCTGCGCATGATCGGCTGGATTCTCCAATTGATCATTCCAAGATTATCTCCAAAGACTCTGATTGATGAGTTTTGTATGATGATTGTCCGTGAAGTGGATTTACGGAATGAAGCGAATCATGTCGATATGTTTCAAGAGAACTTTTCAGAATATCCTCATATACGCTTTCCTAAGATTTATCATGCGTATAGCTCAAGAAATATCTTATGCATGGAATGTTTTGAGGGGACGACTCCTTATGAATCAACGGAATTAAGTCAAGAGGAACGTTCCCAAATTGTCGAATATGGTGTCGAAGCGTTGGTGAAGATGTTCTTTGAAGACGGATTTTTCCATGCCGACCTGCATGCAGGAAATCTTATGATTTTGGAAGATCGATCTCTTGGTTTTATTGATATGGGCATGGTGGGCTTTTTTGATGAGACATCAAAGAAGTTATTGTTGCATCTCTTTTATAGCATTTCGCAAGAAGACTTTGATTCATCGGTTCGCTGTATGATGAAACTTGCAAAAACAAGTTCGAGAAGTGATCTGGAAGGTTTTAGGCGAAAGATTCATCATATTTTAAGATACTCAGCAAATAAAAGTATCACGCATCAAATCTTGGAAATTGTCCATGAAGCTTTGAAGTTTAGGGTGTTTTTTCCTACCGAACTTTCGTTAATGATAAAAGCTTTGATGACATTTGAAGCTGTGGGAAAGACACTTAGTCCGACCCTCGACATGAGTCTGGTAGCCAAGAAATATGTGCAGCGTATTTTCATGAAGCAATACAATCCGGTCACATTGGGAATGAAACTGTTAAATAGTGTCCCATTCCTATTTGATTGTGAAGAGGGAGTTGCGGAACCAGCTAGTTCATTAAAAGGGACGATTCTTTTTTCTGCGTCGCTTTTGAGTAGTGTGCTGCTGTTTTCAACTGGTTCCCATCCGGTCATTTGGGTAGGTTTAGCGGTCTTTGGACTGGTGCAGTTGTACCGCAGACATTAATCAGTTTTTGGAGTGCGCAGGCTTGCCCTTACAATTTAACACATCTTTTTACGCTATCCTCTAAAACGTTTAATATTAAAAACATAAGGATTTAATTGGCAATCTATTAATTTCAAATGTTTTGGTAAAAGTTGCAGGATTAACAGGATCGTAAACGACAGGATAAACAGGATATAGGAGAGGGATCCTGTTTATCCTGTCGTTTACGATCCTGTTAATCCTGTTTTTTTATCGCCAAGCAAAAGATGTGTAGAAACGTAAGGGCTTGCCTGCGCACTCCAAGAACTGGTTTATTTACCATGGAAATGGTTATTCCTTATGAGATTGCGTTGTTGAGATTCACTAAATCCATTTTCACATAAGTATGTTGCCGTCTCGTATTAGTTATCCAGTTAGTCTTCCGCTTCATGCGATTCCATTACTTCCATAAACACCTGATATAAAGTAAATTTAATTTGATTCATTTCAGTTTTATTCAGAAGATTCCTAATGGATTCTAAATCACGATCGACTGCTGAGAAATATCTGAAGATTAACTTTTCAATTTTTCGGTTATCTTTTAAACCTTCTAAAATAATTTTTGCTTTTCTCAACCCATCATTTTCAATTTGAAGACAGACCCATTTAAGAGAAGGATGATGGTTTAACGTCTTAACAATTTCTGTAAGACTGTCATCATCGACTTCATTAAGATCAAGCGCAAGGGATTCCAAAGTTTTATTTGCTTTTAACGCTTTTGCAATCATGATCAAACCGTCTGGGGGGATTCTAGAAGTGCAAAGGTCCAGGGAAGTTAGCTGAGCACTTTGAATTAAACTTGCAATGGCGTCCACTTCTATGCTGCTAATCTGATAGCGATCAGAATAACCCAAGTTTTTTATGGTTGGAATCTTCTTTAATATATTGATGAGATCGGCACTCGCTTTAAGAAATTCATCAGGCTCAATAGCTCTTTCAGTACCATCTGGTAGAAATTCTACATAGGGATAATTACAGGGAATCATGAAACCCTCAATTGGAGGGCGATTTGATTCAAGGGAATTCTTCAGAGTGATAAGCTCTTCAGTCTTCAGGTCATTATTCCCAATATCAAGAATTTTGAGAGTTTTGTTTTCTGAGAAAATATTGGCGATAGCTGTGACTGCATCAATCCCCGCAAAAGTTTCATTAAGTGTTATGTGTTCAAGCGTCCTATTGTGATCCTTGAGTACTTCAGCGATAGATATGATTCCTTCTGCTCCCAAACTCGGCATCCAATCTAAGAATAATTTTTGTATTGACCTATTTGTTTTAAGCAAATTGGCTAATGCTGCAGCACCACGACACATGAATGTATTTGAAGAAAGATTGAGTTTTTCTAAGCTGTGGAATCTTCCCAATTCTTTCGAGATCTCGACCATCTCATCATCACCTAAGCCTAATTCGGCAATATTAAGAGACTTCAGGTGTGAAGGGAGTATTTGAATGATTTGAGTGACCGTATCAGTGGCTATACTTGATTGACCCAATGATATTTTTTCTATTGATGGGGTTGTTTTCAATAGTTCTATTAACTCATTTTGTACAGTCGCATCCTCTAGTCTGTTACGTACAAGATTCAATACACTTAATGTCTTTTTGTTTTGAAGCGATTGAATAATAGGAATGAAGCTTGTCAATTCTAAATGCATTTCAGCTAGTGACAGTTTCCGTAAGTTTTGAGATCCCTCCAAAACTTTAGCTAAAGTTTGAGGCCATTCTCGTACTTCATCATGTGAATATCTAAAAACTTCTGGAAAATTATCACTCAGGTTAATTTCTTCTAATGTCGTTTTTCTCTCAAGCGCCTTGACAATGGCGTCCAGCCCTATGGCTCCCATTGCGCATTTTTTTAAGTTAAGGACTTTTAGGTTCGGACATCCCATAATAGCATCGGCAAGAGCAATCGCACCATCATCTCCAATTTTATTATTGGAGAGATCAATTGTTGTGAGATG